>JAJTHX010000321.1 GCA_021300125.1 Betaproteobacteria bacterium
AAAGAAAGTCGAGGCCATCAATGTCGCGCCGGCAAACAGCAGCGAGGGCCGCAACAGGACCAGCCCCGACCTCGCGCGCCAGCGTAACAACCAGTACGAGTCCTACAACGAGCAGCGCATGGAGGCGATGCGCGTCCAGCAGAAGGCGCGCGAGGATGCCGAGAGGGCCCGCGTCGACAGCTTGCGCGCCGAATGCAGCCGCAACCGCGGCACCGACTGCGACAACCCCGAGACCCTTCGCCTGCTCGAAGCCCAGCGCCAGCCCGGCGGCCGCAACTTCCGCCCGCCGGCGCAGTAATCAACGCAGCGCAGCTCAGCCCTTCCCCCGCCCCTCGCGCCGCGGCCCCGTCCAGCGTTTTTTCAGCATCGTCAGGAATTCCTGCGCCGCCGGCGACAGCGTGACGCCCCTGCGGCGGATCACCGCCAGCGTGCGCGTGAGCCTGGGTTCCACCAGCGGCCGGCTGACCAGCCGCGCGTCGCGCTGGCCGGCGAGCGCCAGCTCGGGCACCGCGATCACGCCGATGCCGGCGAGCGCCAGCGCCAGCCCGGTCGAAAAGGAGTGCTGCACTTCGTAGGTCCAGCGCTGGCGCGGCAGGTTGCCGGGCAGGCCGAAGTCGAGCAGCGCGCGGTTGCCGCTGAGCCGGCCGACGGTGATCACCCGGTGCTGCTCGAGTTCGGCCCATTTCACGGTTTTCCTGCGTGCCAGCAGATGATCGGGGTGGCAGGCGAGCACGAAGGGATCCTCGAACAAGGCCTCGGCCTCGATTTCAGGCGCATCCGCTCCAGACAGCGTGAGGCCGAATTCCGCGTCGCCGCCCTGAACCGCCTGCAGCACTTCGTTGGCATGCAGGTCGAGAATGCGGATGCGGTTGTCGGGATGCTTGGCGCTGTAATCACGGATCACCGGCGGCAGCACGGTGAAGGCGGCGGTCGGCACGCAAGCCACGCTGACCTGCCCGGCGCCGCGCTTGGCCATGTCGCGCAGGCCGTCGAGCGACTGTGCCAGTTCCTCGATCAGCCGCCGGGCCTGGGGCAGGAAGTCGCGCCCCACCGCGGTCAGCCGAACCTTGCGCGTGGTGCGGTCGAGCAGGCGCACGCCGAGGCCCTGTTCGAGCTTGCTGATGCGCCGCGACAGCGCCGACTGCGACAGATGCAGTGCTTCGGCAGCCTGGTGGAAGCTGCCGAGTTCCGCGATGCGGGCAAAGGCCTGGAGGCCGGGAATGTCGAGGTTCATGGACGGCACCTGCGCGGCGGTTCCGTTCGTCCCTGGCCAGGCTCAGGGTGAACAGTCCCGGTTGATTGATGCAGAAAGGCGAAGAATTATTGCAACAATCTCATTTTACTCATGAGTGGGACGCCGCGATAATGGCGGCCTTTCCGCTAAACGCCACTCCGAAAGGTCCACATCATGCAACAAGAATTCGACGTCATTGTCGTTGGCAAAGGCAACGCCGCCATGTGTGCCGCGCTGTCCGCCCATGACCAGGGCGCCAAGGTCGCCATCCTCGAAGCCGCCTCCGAAGACGAAGGCGGCGGCAACAGCCGCTTCGCCGGCGGCGTGATGCGCTTTGCCTATGAAACCGTGGAAGACCTGCTCAAGGTCACCGACATCACCGAACAGGAAATCGCCGACACCGACTTCGGCACCAACACGCGCGAGGAATTCCTCGACAAGATCCACCAGCTCACCGCCTACCGCACCGACCCCGACCTCTCCGAGTACCTGGTCAACGAAAGCCTGCCGACGATGATCTGGCTGCGCGAAAAGGGCGTGAAGTTCGTGCCCAACTGGGGCCGCCAGTCGGCGGTGGTGGACGGCAAGCGCCGGTTCTTCGGCAACATGCCGATCGAGGCCCATGGCGGCGGTGCCGGCTTGGTCGAATACCTGAACAAGGCGGTGAAAAAAGCCGGCATCCCGGTGTTTTTCGAGACCCGCGCGATCAAGCTGATCTATGACGGCGCCACCGTCGGCGGCGTGCAGGTTCGGCAGAAGGGCAAGTCCTTCGAGATGAAGGCGAAAGCCGTGGTGCTGGCCTGCGGCGGCTTCGAGGCCAACCCCGAGATGCGCGCGCGCTACCTCGGCCCGGGCTGGGAACTGGCCAAGGTGCGCGGCACCCGCTTCAACGTCGGCGACGGGCTGAAGATGGCGCTCGATATCGGCGCCGCGCCCTACGGCAACTGGTCGGGCTGCCATGCCACCGGCTGGGACCGCTACGCGCCGGAATTCGGCGACGTCAGCGTCGGCGACCAGTTCCAGAAGCACAGCTACATCTTCGGACTGCTGATCAACTCGGAAGGCAAGCGCTTCGTCGACGAAGGCTACGACTTCCACTCCTTCACCTACGCCAAGTACGGCGGCGAGGTGCTCAAGCAGCCGGGCCAGTTCGCCTGGCAGGTGTTCGATTCGAAAGTCACCAAGCTGCTGCGCTCGGAATACCGCATCAAGTTCGTGACCAAGGTCAGCGCCAACACGCTGGAAGAACTGGCGACCAAGCTCGAGGGTGTGAACGGCGAGCAGTTCCTGAAAACCGTGCGCGAGTACAACGCCGCGGTGAAAAAGGACGTGCCCTTCAACCACGTGATCAAGGACGGCAAGTGCACGGTCGGCATCGAACCGCCGAAATCAAACTGGGCACAGCCGCTCGACACGCCGCCCTATGACGCCTACGCCACGACCTGCGGCATCACCTTCACCTTCGGCGGCCTGCGCATCGACAAGGAGAGCGGCCAGGTGGTCGATTCCAACCAGATTCCGATTCCCGGGCTCTACTGCGCCGGCGAAATGGTCGGCGGCCTGTTCTACTTCAACTACCCCAGCGGCACCGGCCTGGTGTCTGGCGCGGTGTTCGGCAAGCTTGCCGGCACCTCCGCCGGCAAGGCCGCCATGCAGGGCTGAGCGCAATGTCCTCGAACAAGCCGCCGCTGCTCGCCGATGCCACCCGCGACCTCGCGCGTTTCGGCGCGGCGTTGCGCTACGGGGACATTCCCGCCGAGGCGATTGCGCGCATCAAGCTGTCGCTGCTCGACAGCCTGGGCTGCTGCCTTTTTGGCGCGACGCTGCCGTGGACGCGCAAGGTCGCCGAACTCGCCGATGCCGAACAGGCAAAACCCGTCGCCACGCTGATCGGGCTGGGCCGCAAGACTTCGCCGGCACTCGCCGCGCTGGTCAACGGCACCTCGGGCCATGCCTTCGAGCTCGACGACATCCACAAGGAATCCATCGTCCATGCCGGCTCGATCGCCACGCCGGTGGCGCTGAACCTCGCGGAAGCGGAATCACAGAAAAGCGGCAGCGCCGTTTCCGGCCGTGACCTGCTGACCGCGATGGTCGCCGGCTACGAGATCGGCCACCGCGTCGGCAATGCCGCGACGATGAGCCTGTTTTTCCGCGGCTTTCATCCGCAGGGCACGTCCGGCGCCTTCGTCGCCGCCGCCACCGCGGCGCGCATGCTGAACCTCGACGCCGCGCAGTTCCAGCATGCGCTGGGCATGGCCGGCTCGCAGGCCGGCGGCCTGATGGCGGCGCAGGAAGGCGCGATGGTCAAGCGCTTCCACAGCGGCCGCGCCGCGCAAAGCGGCATCTATGCAGCACAGCTGGCCTCGCGCGGATTTACCGGCATCCTCGATGCGCTCGAAGCGCCCTACGGTGGTTACCTGTCGACGTATTCCGACAAACCGAATCCCTCGCGCCTGACCGATGGACTCGGGCGTGACGGCCTGGGCAAGACCTGGGAAACGCTCAACGTCGGCTACAAGCCGCATGCCAGCGTGACCAGCATCCACAGCGCACTCGATGCGCTGGCCGAACTGATGCAACAGCACCGGCTCAAGGCCAGTGACATCGCGAAAGTCGAAGCCGGCCTGTCGCCGATGACCCATGTGCACTGCGCCTGGGAATACAAGGCGCAGGGCGTCACCGCAGCGCAGATGAACCTCTACTACGGCATGGCGGTGATCGCGCTCGACGGCGCGGCCTTCACCGAACAGTTCCGCGAAGCGCGGCTGGCCGACCCGCAGATCCTCGACTTCATCACGCGCATCACCGCCACCGTCGATCCCGGGATCGAGCAGATGGGCGCGCCCTTCCGCCATGCCTCGCGCGTGGTGATCACCACGCGCGACGGCAAGCGCCACGAGAAGCTCGCCCTGCACCGCCGCGGCAGCCCGGAGAATCCGCTGGCGCCGGAGGAAGTCGTGCACAAGTTCCGCAATGTCGTGGCGCCGTGCATGGCAAAAGCCGATGCCGAGCGCATCATCGCCACCGTTGACCGTTGCGAGCAACTCGCCGACATCGGCGAACTGGCCCGCCTCGTCGGCGCCGCAGTGCAGCTGCCGAAATAATATAACCCATTGTTCTAATTGAATAATTAATCACCCACAGGAACCGCCGTCATGGCCCAGCAAGCAAACAGCGTCCATCCCTACACCCGCGACATCGCAACATTCGTGTCCGGCCTGACCTATGAGCAGATTCCGGAGCACGTGCGCCACCGCAACAAGCTGCTGATGCTCGACTCGCTGGGCTGCGCGCTCTACGGCGCCGACCTCGAATGGAGCCGCATCCTGCAGGACAAGCTGGGTGCGGTGGATGCCACCCGCCAGTGCAGCGTCTGGGGCACCAGCAAAAAACTGTCCGCGCCGCATGCCGCACTGGTCAACGGCACCCAGGTCCAGGGTTTTGAACTCGACGACGTGCATCGCGCGGGCGTGCTGCATGTCGGCGCCGTGGTGCTGCCGGCGCTGATCTCCGTCTCCGAACTGAAGCCCGGCATGAGCGGCAAGGAATTCCTGACCGCCTCGGTCGCCGGCTACGAAATCGGGCCGCGCGTCGGCCTGTGCATGGGTCCGGCGCACATCGCCTCGGGCTGGCACTCGGGTGCGACGCTGGGCGTGTTCTCCGCCGCCGCGGGCGCGGCGCGCGGCCTCAAGCTCGATGTCGAAAAAACCGTGCACGCACTGGGCATCGCCGGCACCCAGGCCGCCGGCCTGATGGCGGCGCAGTTCGGCGCCATGGTCAAGCGCATGCATGCGGGCCGCTCCTCGCAGTCCGGCCTCTACGGCGCGCTGTTCGCGGAAGCCGGCTTCACCGGCATCATCGATGTGCTGGAGAACCCCTATGGCGGCTTCTGCTCGACCATGTCGCAGTCGAAGGACAAGTTCAACCTGAAGGAGCTCACGGCTGGCTTCGGCGAAGTCTGGCAGACCATGGGCATCGCACTGAAATTCTATGCCTGCGTCGGCAGCAACCACACCACGCTCGACGCGCTGCGCGACATGGATGCCGAGCGGCCCTTCACCGCCAGGGACGTGAAAAAGGTGGTTGTTTACGGTTCCGAGGTCACCGTGCACCACGTCGGCTGGCCGTACGAGCCGCAGGGCCTCACCTCCGCACAGCTCAACCTGCCCTACTGCATCGGCACCTGGCTGCTGGAAAAGGACTGCTTCGTCGACCAGTTCACCGAGGCGATGGTGGCCGATCCGGCACGTATCGCCGAGTCCCGTAAAGTCGAAGTGCTGCACGATCCGGCGATCACCGCGCTCGGCGCCAAGATGCGCCACAAGGTCAACGTCGAGCTGCATCTGAACGACGGCACGGTGATGAAGCGCACCGTCGAATCCGCACGCGGCAGCGAATTCCGCTTTGCCAGCGACGCCGAGATCATCGGGAAATTCGAGAAGCTGGCGGTGAAGGTGCTGCCGAAGTCCAAGGTCGAGCAACTGCGCGACGCGGTGATGGGCATCGAGAAACTGCCCGACGCCACCGTGCTGTCGAAGTTGCTGAGCGCCTGATCACCTCACTCCCTCTCCCCGCAGGCGGGGAGAGGGTCGGGGTGTGGGGTAACCAGGAGCTTCCCCTACCCTCACCCTGCCCTCTCCCGCCCCAAGGCGGGAGAGGGTATTGCCTCATTAGAGCACGCCATGACCAATCCCTCGAATGTAAAAACCGCCGCGCGCACGCTGGCCGAATTCGCCGCCGGCCTGCGTTACGAAGACATCCCTCAACCGGCGCGCGAGCGCGCGCGCCAGTGCATCATCGACACCAGCGGCGCGGCGTTGTTTGGTTCCCGCCTGCCGTGGAGCCGAATCGTCGCCGGCCACGCACAGCACTGCGGCGGTAGCGGCGCCAGCCGCGTCATCGGCACCGCGCTCAACGTAGCGGCGCCGGCGGCGGCACTCGCCAACGGCGTCGCCTCGCACGCCTTTGAACTCGACGGCCTGCGCAAGCCCAGCGCCGGCGTGCATCCGGGTGCCATCCTGTGGCCCGCGGCGCTGGCCGCCGGTGAGGCGCAGGGCGCCGACGGCAAGGCCCTGCTTACTGCCTTTGTGGCCGGGGCCGAGGTGATGTTCCGCATCGGCCTCGCGGCGAAGCAGACCACCGAATCGCTGGGCTTTCACGCCCCAGGCGCCAACGGCCCCTTCGGCTCGGCCATCGTCGCCGGCAAGCTGCTCGGACTCGGTGCCGACCAACTGACCCAGGCCATGGGTATCGCCGGCTCGATGGGCGGCGGCCTGCTGGCCTTTGCCAAGGCCGGCAACGGCGCGATGGTGAAACGCCTGCACATGGGCCGTGCCGCCGAAGCCGGGGTCGTCGCCGCGCTGCTGGCCCGTGACGGCTACGAGGGCCCGGACACGGTGCTTGAGGGGAAGTACGGCTACCTTGAAGCCTATGCCCGTGACGGCGATGCCGCCGAGTTCACCCGGAACCTCGGCACCCACTACGACATCGTCTACGCCTGCCTCAAGCGCTACGCTTGCCACATCACCGCGCACACGCCCGTGCAGTCGCTGCAGGAACTGCGCGCCGAGCACGGCTTTGACGGCGACGCGGTGGCGCAGCTGACGGTGCATGCCCGCCACAAGATCCTGTCGCATCACGACATCCGCGAGCCGCGCGACGTCGCCGGCGCGCAGTACAGCGTGCCCTTCTGCGCGGCAATTGCGCTCTACTACGACGTCAACGACCCGCTGGCCTTCTCCGAAACCGCACTCAACGACCCGCGCGTGCGCGCGCTGGCGAAAAGGCTGCAGGTCATCGAGATGGGTGAGCAGGAACAGGGCGGCGCCTGGGCGACACGGGTCGAGGTTGAACTGAAGGACGGCCGCCGCTTCAGCCGCTTCGCCGAGGAATTCAAGGGCACGCCGGCCTCGCCGCTGTCGGCGGAGGAACTGAAGACCAAGTTCCTGCGCATGGCCTCGGCGCACGCCCAGGCCGCGTCCCTGCACGAACAGCTCGCCACGCTGGAGAATCTCGGCGACTGCCGACGGCTTGCGATCGCCACTTGAAACAGAACACGCTGCAACCATAAAAAAACACGAGGAGCCCCATGAAAACCGTCAGCATCATTGCCCTGGCACTGGTGGCGGGTTATGCGCAGGCCGCGCAAACCGCCCCGAAATATCCCGACAAACCGGTGCGCCTGATCGTGCCGCTGGCCGCCGGCGGCGGCATGGATACGGTGACCCGCGCGGTGGCGAGCCCGCTCGCCGAGCGGCTCGCGCAGACCGTGGTGGTGGACAACCGCCCCGGCGGCGGCGGCGCCATCGGTGCCGAAATCACCCGTGACGCACCCAAGGACGGCCACACCCTGCTGATGGGCAGCGCCACCTTTGTCATCCATCCGCTGCTGTATCCGGCGCGTTACTCGCCCACGCGCGACTACTCCACCATCACCCAGGTCACGCGCCAGCCCTATGTGCTGATGGTGCATCCCAGCGTACCCGCGAAAACGGTGCGCGAACTGGTGGCGCACCTGAAGGCCAATCCCGACAAGTTCCAGTATGCCTCCTCGGGCCAGGGCAGCCTGATCCACCTCGCCACCGAGCTGTTCAAGGTGCGCACCGGCACGCAGATGGTGCACGTGCCGTACAAGGGCATGGGCGCCGCCTACACCGACATGCTGTCGGGCCGCATCCAGACCTCCTTCCCGAGTATCATTTCGGTGATGCCGCACCTGAAGACCGGCAAGCTGCGCGCGATTGCAGTGTCGAGCGTGCAGCGCGCGGCCTCGCTGCCGGACGTCCCGACCGTGCAGGAATCGGGCGTGCCGGATTTTGACGTCAACAACTGGTACGGCCTGTTCGCGCCGGCGGGTACGCCGCGCACGGTGATCGACCGCATCCACCGTGAAGTCGTCGAGATCCTGAAAACCCCGGACATGTTGAAGCGCATGGCGGCCGATGGTTCCGAACCGGTAGGCAGCAGCCCGGCCGAGTTTGCCGCGCATATCAAGGCGGAGACCGCGCGCTGGTCGGAAGTGATCAAGAAATCCAACATCAAGGCCGACTGACCGGGCTGCGCCGGTGGCGCCGCCGGTTTGCGGGCAGCGGTTACAATGCGGCCCGCCGCAGGACGGTACAGCCCGCCGCGTCATCCGCGGCGGGCTTTTTGCGTTGTATGGGCACCCGCCGTGGCGCCCTGCAGCCGCAAAATAAAAATTCATTAATAATCAAATACTTAATATCATGCCGCTGTATGCCCTGACGATCTTCACGAGCGCCTTCCTGCTCTTCCTGGTGCAGCCGATCATGGCCAAGCAGATCCTGCCCTGGTTCGGCGGCTCGGCTGCGGTATGGACCACCTGCCTGATGTTCTTCCAGCTGGTGCTGCTCTTCGGCTATGCCTATGCCGACTGGACCATCCGCTTCCTCAAGCCGCGGCCGCAGGTGATCCTGCACGTGGTGCTGCTGGTACTGAGCCTTGCCTCCCTGCCGATCATCGCCGGCAGCGGCTGGAAACCGCAGGGCGACGAAGACCCGACCTGGCTGATCCTCGGCCTGCTCGCGGCCACCATCGGCCTGCCCTATTTCCTGCTTTCAACCACCGGCCCGCTGCTGCAGGCCTGGTTCGCACGCAGTTTCCCGCAGGCGAAAAACGTCTACCGCCTGTTCGCGCTGTCCAACGCCGCGTCGCTGGTCGCGCTGGTGGCCTATCCCTTCGTCGTCGAGCCCTACATCACCACGCGCGAGCAGTCGCTGGGCTGGAGTGTCGGCTACGGCCTGTTCGCGCTGCTGTGCGCGGTCTCGGCACTGTTCAGCCTGCGTCCGGCCCACGCCGCACTGAGCGATACCAATACCGCTGCAGCCGCGACCCCCGTCACGGGCCCGGCGCCGCGCGCCGCCGATTACCTGCTGTGGCTGGTGCTGGCGGCAATGGGTTCGTTCATGCTGATCGCGGTCACCAACCACATCACCCATGACGTGGCCTCGGTGCCCTTCCTGTGGATCCTGCCGCTGACACTGTATCTGCTGTCTTTCGTGCTCTGCTTCGAGGGCCGCAACTGGTACCAGCGCAAGCTGTTCTTCGGGCCGCTGCTGGTGATTGTCGGTGCGATGGCCTGGGGCCTGCACACCGACGGCGGCGTGATGGACATCAAGCAGGCGATCCCGCTGTTCGCGGCAGGCCTGTTCGTGATGTGCATGTTCTTCCACGGCGAGCTGGCGGCACTGAAGCCCGCGCCGCGCCACCTCACCGGCTACTACCTGATGATCTCGCTCGGCGGCGCGATCGGCGGGCTGCTGGTGGGCTTTGTCTCGCCGAAGCTGTTCAACACGTACTATGAATTCGGCTTCGGCCTGGTGTTCACGCTGCTGCTCGCGGCCTACGTGTCACGGCGCAACCCGCTGCTGGTGCCGGTGCTGGCGCTCGTTGCGGCCGGCTTCTCGGTCTACCAGGTGCACACCTACATCACCATGCTTTCCAGCGACGCGCGTGTGATGTCGCGCAATTTCTACGGCACGCTGCGGGTCAAGGACTTCGGCGACGAAAACAGCCAGAGCGGTGCGCGGCGGCTGATGCATGGCGTGATCATGCACGGCGAGCAGTTCCTCGCACCGAACCGGCGCATGGAAGCCACCACCTACTATGGCCGCGAATCCGGCATCGGCCGCATCATCGAGCTGAAGAACGAGGGCAGCAAGGAAGTCCGCGTCGGCGTGGTCGGCCTCGGCGCCGGCACGCTGGCGGTCTACGGCCGCCCCGGCGACACCTACCGCTTCTACGAGATCAACCCGCAGGTCATCGATGTCGCGATGAAGGAGTTCACCTACCTCACCAAGACCCCGGCGAGGATCGAGAACCTGCTCGGCGACGCGCGGCTGACAATGGAACGCGAAAGCCCGCAGCGCTATGACGTGCTCGCGATCGACGCCTTCTCCAGCGATTCGATCCCGACCCACCTCATGACCTACGAGGCCATGGGTGTCTATCTCAAACACATCAAGCCCGACGGCGTGATCGCCTTCCATGTCACCAACCGTTTCCTCAACCTGCCGCCGGTGGTCAAGCGCATCGCCGACGAATACGGACTGCACACGGTGATGGTCAGCCACGACCCCGATGACGCCTCCGACCTCGCCCGCACCGACTGGATCCTGGTCTCGCGCGATCCGAAGGCGCTGGCGGACAAGCGCATCACCGGACCCAGCGAGCCGATCGGGGAAATCCCCGGTCTGCGGCTGTGGACCGACAGCTTCAACAACCTGTTCAAGATCCTGAAATGAGGATGAGGCGGCGGTCTTGAAACGCCGCCGCACCGCCCCGACCTGCAGCGGACAGGAAGACCAGCTGACCCAGACCATGCCCTGCCTGCCCCGACTCCTCCGGATCCTGTGCGCTGTCACCGCCGCCCTGCTGCTGTCAGGGCTGGCCATTGCGCCGGCTGCCGCCCAGCCCGCCGCCGAGGCCCGCGGCCTGCCCTCGCTGGCGCCGGTGGTCAACCAGGTCACGCCGGCCGTGGTCAACGTGTCGGTGATCACGCGCGTGCCGATGGAGGACAACCCGCTCTTCCGCGACCCCTTCTTCCGCCGCTTTTTCAACCTGCCCGACCGCCCGCAGCAGCGCAAGGAACAGGCCGCCGGTTCGGGCGTGATCGTGGATGCCGCACGCGGCTACATCCTGACCAACCACCACGTGATCAAGGATGCCGAGCAGGTCATCATCACGCTGCGCGACCGCCGCCAGTTCCCTGCGAAACTGGTCGGCGCCGACCCCGGCACCGACATCGCGGTGCTGCAGATTCCGGCGCAGAACCTGTCGGCGCTGCGCATCGGCGATTCCGATGCTCTGCAGGTCGGCGACTGGGTGCTCGCCGTGGGCAATCCCTTCGGCATCGGTCAGACCGTGACCTCGGGCATCGTCAGCGCGCTCGGCCGCAGCGGCCTTACCGTGGAAGGCTACGAGGATTTCATCCAGACTGACGCCTCGATCAACCCCGGCAATTCGGGCGGCGCACTGGTGAACCTGCGTGGAGAACTGATCGGTATCAATACCGCGATCGTCGCCCCCGCCGGCGGCAACGTCGGCATCGGTTTTGCAGTGCCCTCGGCAATGGCGCGCGCGGTGATGGAACAGATCGTGCGCCACGGTGAGGTGCGCCGCGGCCGGCTCGGCATCGAGATGGCGGATGTCACCCCGGAAGCGCAGCGCCGTCTGCGCCTGCCCAGCCTCGACGGCGCGCTGATCTCTGAAGTCGAAAGCGGCTCGCCTGCGGAAAAGGCAGGCCTGCGCGAGGGCGACGTCGTCACCGCACTCAATGGCCGTCCGGTGCGCGGCTGGAGCGACCTGCGCGCACGCCTTGGCCTGACGCCGGTGGGCGACGAGATCGAACTGTCCGTGGTGCGTGAAGGCGGTCCGCAGCGTATCCGCGCACGCATCGCACCGCCGCAGACCGCCAGCGCGGGCGAAATACAGGCAGTAAAGGCGATGCCGGGCCTGCGCGTGGTCGAGATTGAGCGCGGCAGCCCGCTGTTCCAGCGCCTGCGTGGCGGCGGGCTGGTGGTTGCGGCGACCGACAACGGCAGTCGCGCGCTACAGGCGGGTTTCCGGCCTGGAGACATCATCTATGCGGTAAACCGCCGCCGGGTGCAGACGGTGACGGAATTCGAGGCGCTGCTGAAAGGATCGGACCGCGGCTACGCCATCGGTCTGCTGCGCGGCGACTTCAACCTGACCCTGATCATCCGCTGAGTCAGTTGCCGCGGCGCACCAGCCAGCCGCCGAAACCGAGCAGCACGGAATTGGCCAGCCACACCGGTGCAAAGCCCAGCGCGCCGCCAACGCTGCCAAAGGCCAGCGGAATCACCAGATGGGTGAAATTGTTGACGGTAACCCTCAGCCCCGCCGCCTCGGATACCCGGTTCTTCGGCGCCAGCGAGTAGATCAGCGACATTGACATCGGCTGGCCGCAGCCCACGCCCAGACCGAGCAGGAAAGCTACCGCACACAGCGCAAGCGGATGTTCGAACAGCGGAAACAGCGAGAACGCGCCCGCGGCGACAAACAGCGCATAGACCATGATCTGCGCCTCGCTGCGCCGCTTCACCAGCCAGGGCAGCACGCTGCGGATGACGAAGGTCGCCAGCGCGAACACACCCAGGATCACCCCGATCGCCGAGGCCGAGAGACCGATGCCGTGGCCATACACCGGCATGTAGAAATTGAACAGATCCCAGCCCGCGGAAATGAAACCGCTGGCGAGGAAGGTATTGCGCAGCCGTGGGGTGCGCCACAGCTCGATCGCGCCACCTCCCGCGCCCTCACCCCCGGCCTTGACGGCACCGGGCAGGAAACGCGGCCTGAACAGCAGGATCAGCACCGGAATCACCGTGAACGCGGCGAGGATCATGAACGCACTGAGATGGCCAAGGTGGTCGATGGAAAAACCGGCAATCAGCGGCCCGAGGAAACCCGCGCCGGAAAAACCCAGGCTCACCAGCGCATAGTTGCGGGAGCGGTTACCGACACCGCCGATGCCCCCGGCCACGCCAGTGACGGTGACGAAGAAAAAATGGAAGGACGTACCGAGAAGGAATGACACCACATACAGGGTGGCCATCGCCGGCCAGACCACGGTCAGCAGCAGCGCGATGCCGAGGCCACAGCTGCCCAGCAGCATCGGCAGCCGCGCGCCGACGCGATCGGCAAGGCGGCCGATCGCGATGGCGAACAGCATCGGGCACAGGGCATACAGCGCCATCAGGATGCCGACCTGCATCTGGCTCGCTCCCGATTCCAGCGCATACAGCGAAACCACGACCCGGCTGCCGCCAAAAGCGATGTGGTTGAGAACAATCAGTACCAGCGTCAGGTAAATCGCCACTTGCGACCGGCTCCGGCTGTTGGGGTGTTGCACCGCTGCTGCTGCGGGTATGCCCAGTCTAGCATCGGCGTCTGCACAAAGACCGGAGTTCCATTTTGTGAAATACTTGGACAGTTTTTTCTACAGACAAGTCGCGAGAATCGAAAACCATTATCGCCACAGAGTCCGCATCATAAATGACCCTGCGGATTTCCATGCCGCGGTCCGCTGCGGCTTCAGGCCCGCAGCAGGTGTACCGCGAACAGTTGCTCGGGATCGGTCCACACGGCCTGTGGCCGGAAACCCGCGGCACTGGCAAGCGCGGCAAACTCCTCGAGTCCGTATTTGCAGGAATTCTCGGTGTGGATGCGTTCGCCGGCGGCAAAGCCGAAGCGCCGGCCGGCCACGGTGACTGTCTGCGTGCAGCAGCTTTCGAGATGCATTTCGATGCGGCCGCGCAAGAGGTCGTAGAACGCAACATGGCGGAAAGCGGACAGATTGAAGTCGGCACCGAGCTCGCGGTTGATGCGCGCGAGCAGGTTGAGGTTGAATTCGGCGGTCACGCCCTGCGCATCGTTGTAAGCGGCATGGAGCCGGGCCGGATCTTTTTTCAGATCAACGCCGACCAGCATCGCACCGCCATTTCCGGCGATTTCACGCGAGCGGCCCAGGAACAGCAGTGCGTCTTCCGGGGTCAGGTTGCCAATCGTCGAGCCCGGAAAATAGACCACCCGCGGCAGCGTGGCCGCCGGCGGCAATTCGAAAGGCGACATGTAATCCGCGCAGATCGCGGTCACCGGCAGCGGCGCATGGCGCGCCGCGATGCGCCGCGCCGATGCTGTCAACGCCTCGCGCGATATGTCCACCGGCAGGTAACGCGCGGGCCGCAGCGCGCCGATCAGGATTTCGGTTTTGACGCCGTCGCCGCTGCCGAACTCGATCAGGGTGCGGCCAGCACCCAGGGCCGCCGCCATTTCCACGGCGTGGCAGCGCATCATCGCCAATTCGGTGCGCGTGGGGTAGTACTCGGGCAGCCCGCAAATGCGCTCGAACAGCGCGGAGCCGCGGGCATCGTAGAAATATTTCGGCGGCAGTGCCTTGGGCGTTGCCGCGAGGCCGCTCAGCACATCTTCAAGGAAGGTATCGCGCGCAGGTGCAAGGTCGATCAGTTCGAAGGCAGCCACGGAAGGGATGGTGAGAAGGCTGCCGCCCCGGGAGGCGGGTCAGCCGGCGCCGGGTCCGGCGTTGCGGGTTTCCATCCAGCGCTTGATGCGATTGGCATCGCCGATACGGGTCAGCTTGCCCCAGGAGTCGAGCAGAACGATGATCACGGGCTTGCCGGCGATGCGCGCCTGCATCACCAGACAGCGGCCGGCCTCCGAAATGTAGCCGGTCTTGGACAGTCCGATGCGCCAATCCGGACTGTTCACCAGGCGGTTGGAATTGACGTACTGCATGGCCTGGCCGCGGGGGCCGCGCACGTGGACCCCGGTGTCGGTGGACAGCTCGCGGATCAGCGGATACTTGAAGGCTTCGGCCACCAGCTTGGTCAGGTCCTGGGCGGTGGACACGTTTCCGCTCGACAGGCCGGTGCCGTCGACGAAGCGCGTGCGCCACATGCCGATCTCGACCGCCTTCTGGTTCATCGTGGCGACAAAGGCACGGGTGCCGCCGGGATAGACCCGGGTGAGGGCGTCGGCAGCACGGTTCTCGGAGGCCATCAGCGCGAGGTGCAGCAGTTCGCGGCGGGTCAGCACAGTGCCGATGGCGAGGCGGGAACGCGTGCCCTTGAGCAGGTCGCGGTCATCCTCGGTGATGACGATACGCTCCTCGAGGTCGAGTCCGGCGTCGAGCACCACCATCGCCGTCATCACCTTGGTGATCGAGGCGATCGGGGTCACCGTATCGACGTTCTTGGCGTAGATCGGCCGGCCGCTGCCCTGTTCGATGACCAGCGCTGCGGAGGACTTCAGGTCGGGCACGGTATTGGCCACCATCGCCGACTTGACCTGACGCGCGCTGCGCTCCGGTGACTGTGCCGCAACCCCGGCGGGCAGGATCAGCGCGCAGGCCAGCGACAGCAGGGCCGTCGGCAGCAATGCGCGGCTAGACCGGGCCGGCCACCGTGCGGGATTCAGTGCTGTGTTGTATGTCACCATGAAAAACCCTTGCAAAATACAGCCTTAGGCGTTTTTTTTCAACCTCCTTCGCGATTACGGCCTGCCGCCGCAGCATAAAAAAAACTCCGCCCGGGATTTGCATCCCGGCGGAGCTTAAAGAGGCCTCGCAACGACCGGCTCAGCACAGGCCGCGGCGAAAAACTGGCCTCCGAGGAGGAAAACTGTTACGCCCTTCGCCACCGGATGCCATGCCACCCGGATTCGGGGGATGGCCGCGCAGCCGGAAGACGGAAACAAGCTTAGTGCCGGCCCCTTACACGAGACTTACTCACACCCCCCTCGCCTGCGGGGACCTTGCTCAGTATGATGTCCCCCTCCGAGTCCCCGATACGCCGCGGATCATGCGTCTGCTCATCGTTGAAGACCACCCGATACTCGCCGACGGCCTGATCAAGGCCCTGAAGTCTGCAGACTATGCGGTGGACCACGCCCCCAGCGGCGAAGCCG
>JAJTHX010000050.1 GCA_021300125.1 Betaproteobacteria bacterium
TATTGCTTCGACCAGCGTGAGATCTGCCGCGCGTAGTAGTTGCCGGGACGGCCGAAGTCCGCAAGCCCGACGGCGACCGGATCGCCCGTGTGCAACGCCGCGAGCACGCGGGTGAGGTCAAGAACCTTGATGCCCGCGAAAGCGCGCGGATCGCTGTGTGCCGGTGCGGCCATGATGCATTTCCCCGAAAATTAGGGCGCATCATATCAAGCACGGCGCGGCGCCGGGCCGGACTGTTCGCGCAGGCTAACCGGCGACGCCGGGTAGCGGCCTCGGCGCGTCGGTCTTGTTGGCAGTTGCGCGCGCCATCAGCGCCTGCAACTGGGGCAGGGCTTCACGCGCCGCGTCCTCACCGGCGGCGAGATTGGCCAGCTTGTGGCTGAAATCTGTGATGCGCGAGCGCACGGTCTGCGGCCGGATCACCACATCGGCCGCCGCAGCATCGGCGGAGCCGCGCCAGGACACGTCAACGGCGATCACGATGTCGGCGCCCATCTGCCGCGCCACTGCGGCCGGCACGCGGCTCGCGACACCGCCATCCACGTACTCGGTGCCGCGAATCTTCACCGGCCAGAACAGCCGCGGCACGCTGGCCGAGGCACGCACGGCAAGACCGGTATTGCCGCGGGTGAACACCGCCATGCGGCTGGTTTCGCGCTCGGCGGCGATCACCGCCAGCGGCTTGGCCAGGGCTTCGAGGGGACGATTGCGCACCGCCTCGTTGACGTAATTCTGCAGGCGCTCGCCTTCGATGCGACCGGGGCCGAACAAGGTGAAATCGAGCAGGTCGCTGTCCTCAATGCGCAGCGCATTGGCTTCGATTTCGCCGGCACGCAGGCCCGCGGCATGCATCGCGGCGACCACCGCGCCGGAGCTGACCCCGACCACGATGTCGGGCTCGATGCCGGCGGATTCCAGCGTTTTGAGCACGCCGACATGGGCGAAGCCGCGCGAGCCGCCGGCGCCCAGCACGAGGCCGACCACCGGACGCGGCTTGACCAGCGGCTGCAGCGGCGCGGCGCGCGGCGCATCGGCGGCGACATGATTCACCGGCGCTGTCGCACAGCCGGCGAGCAGCAGCACGGCCAGCAGCAGGGCCAGCGGACGGGCCCGGTTATTCAGGGGGTTCATGTGGGAAGGTGGAGACGGCCGGTAACGCTGGAGGGGGGTTGCCGGGGAGTGTTCAATGACCGCAGGGCGGCGTCAAGGTTCCGCTGCGGGTCAAGCCTCCCGGCCCGCACCCGACCAAATTGGTCCGCCAATTGCCTTGCACCTGCAAACACGACAGAATCCGCGACGATCGTTGCACCATAAACATAACAGCGCATCGCTGAGGAGATTCTTGATCATGTACCTGACCCGTTCAATCAGCATCGCCCTGCTCGCCGCGCTCGGCTTTGCCGCCCTGCCGGCCGCCGCGCAGGATTACCCGCAGCGCCCGATCCGCCTGATCATCCCCAACAATGCCGGCGCCTCGGTCGATACCCTGGGCCGCATTTTCGCCAATACCTTCAGCCAGGTTGCCGGCCAGCAGATGGTGGTGGACAACCGCGGCGGCGCCGGCGGACTGATCGGCATGGAGATCGGCAAGAACGCGATCCCCGACGGCTACACCCTGGTCTCGGCCTCCACCGCGGCGATGGTGATCGGGCCGCACATCCACAAGAAGCTGCCCTTCGATCCGATGAAGGACTTCGCCTTCATCTCGCTGTTCGGCAACACGCCGAACATCCTGGTGGTGAATCCCTCGCTGCCGGTCAAGACGGTGCGCGAGCTGATCGAGTACAACGCCAGCCGCGGCGGCAAGGCCAACATGGCTTCGGCTGGTGTCGGCTCCCAAAGCCATCTCGCTGGCGTGATGTTCATGAACCTCGCCAAGACCGAAGCCCTGCATGTGCCGTACAAGGGCGGCGGCGCGTCGGTGGCGGCGGTCGTCGCGGGCGAATCGCAGTGGACCATCACCCCGGCGCCGGCGGTGGCGGGTCTGATCAAGGGTGGCAAGCTGCGCGCCGTCGCGCACAGCCTGCCCGGCAAGACTGCTCTGCTGGGCGACCTGCCGGCGATCGCCGAAACCGTGCCCGGCTACCAGTACGGCGGCTGGAACGGCCTGCTCGCGCCGATCAAGACGCCGCAGCCGGTGCTCAACAAGGTGCGCGACCTGCTGGTGAAAACCACGCAGAACGCCGAGTTCCGCCGCCTGTTCGAGGCGCAGATGACCGAAGTGGTGACCAACACCCCGCAGGAATTCCGCAAGTTTGTCGAAGCCGAGATCCAGGCCATGGGGCCGGTGGTCAGGGCCGCAGGCCTGCAGCCGTTCTGATCACGTACACCCGGCATCAGCAAAAAGGCCGCCCACGGGCGGCTTTTTTCATGTCGCGGCGCCGCGCGCCGCACGCATCGCGGCGTCGAGTTCGCCCTGCTTCGCCGCCAGCGTCTTCAGCCAGCGCTGCCCGCCGAAGGTGAAGCCCACCCAGTAGCCCAGCTCAACCAGTTCGGGCTCGCTGAACTCGCCCTTCAGCTGCGCCCACAAGGCATCGTCGGCCTGGTTGGGGTCATACATGATGGCGTCGGCGTAACGCAGCGCGATTTTTTCGCGCGCCGTGAATTTCGCCGACTTCTCGTACTGCATCAGTTCCGCCATCCGGCTGCCAGCCTCCCGCGCGGACCGCGCGGTGCCCTGGTTGCTTCAGTAGCCGCATTCGACGGTGAAGGCGACATAGGCGCGCAGCAGTTCTTTCAGGTCATGCTCGAGCACGCCGGCGCCGTTGTCGAACAGCATTTCGCGGGTCTGCGTGAACGAGCGCATGACATCGGGCTGGTGGGCGCGGATCGCCTGGTTCTCCGGGCCGGGTCGGCCGGCGGCGATGGCTTCGTCGAGCCAGCGCCGGATCTGCGGATCGGTCACGGCATCGGGGGTCACATAACTGATGCGGGCCATCATGCTGCTCCGTTCTTGGTTTGCGATGGCTGCATCATGCCCAAGCAGGCCTCGCGTTACAATCGAGGCTGCCAAAATCCGCCGCGGAGACCGCGTTTTGAAAGCACTGATCGTCCATGAGCACGGCCCCCTCGACAACCTGAAGCTTGAAGACGCGGCCGACCCCGCGCCCGGTCCCGGCCAAGTGCTGGTGGATGTACATGCTGCGAGCGTCAACTTCCCCGACCTGCTGGTGATCGGCGGCACCTACCAGGTCCTGCCGCCACGGCCTTTCATCCCCGGCAAGGACATGGCCGGCGTGGTTGCCGCAGTCGGTCCCGGTATCACCGCGGTCAAACCGGGTGACCGCGTCGCCGCACAGAACGAATACGGCGCCTATGCGCAGAAATGCGTGGTGCCGCAGCACAACTGCTATCCGATGCCGGACGCGATGAGCTTCGAGGACGCCGCGGCGATGGGTATCGCCTACCCGACCGCGCATTTCGCATTGGTCGAGCGCGGCCAGTACAGGCCGGGGGAGATCGTGCTGGTCAACGGCGCTGCCGGCGGCGTGGGCATCGCCACCATCCAGGTCGCCAAGGCGCTGGGGGCGACGGTGGTCGCCAGCGTCGGCAGTGCGGAAAAAGCCGCGCTGGCGAAGCAGCACGGCGCCGACCATGTCGTGCGCACCGATGTGCCCAATATCCGCGACGCCTTCCGCGAACAGGTCATCGCCGCCGTCGGCAAACGCGGCGTGGACATCATCGTCGATCCGGTCGGCGGTGATGTCTTCGACGCCGGGATGCGGGTCATCGCGTGGTCGGGGCGCATCATTGTTGTCGGCTTCGCCGAGGGGCGCATCCCCGAGGTCAAGGCCGGCCACCTGCTGGTGAAGAACATCTCGCTGATCGGCCTGCAGTACAGCAGCTACCGCGACCGCCAGCCGGAGAAGGTGCAGCGCGTGCAGCGCGAACTCTTCGAATGGTATGTGCAGGGGAAAATCAGGCCACATGTCATGGGCGCCTGGCCGCTGCCGCAGTACCGCGAAGCGCTGGACACGGTGCGTGAACGCAAGGTGGTGGGCAAGGTCGTGATCCGGATGCGCTGAGCCGCATCCGACAAATACTTGATTTTATTGATAAATTTTTTGAGTGCCGAATGAACACCCCGCAACAACGCCCGAACCTGCTGCGCCCCCTGCCGCGCTGGATTTTCATGAGCCGCTGGCTGCAGGCGCCGCTCTACATCGGCCTGATCGTCGCCCAGGGCATCTATGTCTGGCAGTTCTGGACCGAGCTCGTGCACCTGATCCAGATGGTGTCGGTGAAGGACATCACCGAGGTCGAGATCATGCTGATCGTGCTCGGCCTGATCGACGTGGTGATGATCTCCAACCTGCTGGTGATGGTGATCGTCGGCGGCTGGGAAACCTTCGTCTCGCGGCTTGACCTGCAGGGTCACCCCGACCAGCCGGAATGGCTGTCGCACGTCAACGCCGGGGTGCTCAAGGTCAAGCTCGCCACCGCGATCATCGGCATCTCGTCGATCCATCTGCTGAAGACCTTCATCAACGCCTCGCAGTACGACGAGAAGACGCTGATGTGGCAGACCGTCATCCACCTCACCTTCGTGGTATCGGCCCTGGCGATCGCCTACACCGAGAAAATCACCCAGCAGGCGCACGCCTCGGCCAAGCCGCACTGAGCCGCTGCAGCAGGACCTCGGCGCGCCGCGTTCAGCCCTTGAGCATCAGCGGAATGCCGCTGAGGATCAGCACCATGCACACGGTGCGGCGGAAGGCGGTTTCGGACAGGCCGGTATGGATGCGGTCGCCGATGAATATGCCGGCCAGCATGAACGGCAGCGCCGCCGCGAACAGCAGCAGCGATTCCCGGCCGAACTCGCCCACTGCCCAGTAACCGAGCCCGCGCACCACCGCCAGCGTCATCATCAGCGCCGCCAGCGTGCCGCGGAACTGCTCCTTGGTGACGCGGATCGCATCCATGTAAATGGCGAAAAAAATGCTCGCCATGGTGCCAAACAGCGTACCCACCGCGCCGGCGAGAAAGCTCGCCAGCGTCGCCACCGCGCGCGGCGTCTCCAGCTTGCCGCTGCGGAAGGTCTGCCACAGCGCATGGGCACCGTAGGCACTGACCAGCAGGCCGAGGCCGCGGGTGAGCCAGGCCGCGTCGAGCGTCTTGAACAGCCACAGCCCGGCGAGGATGCCGATCGTGCACGAGGGCAGGATCTTCAGGATCATCGGCAGCGACACATGGCGGCGGTCCTTGCCGAACAGCGTGGCCGAGGACGAGATAGTGAGCAGCGTCCACACCGGCACCAGCACCTTCATCGGAATCACCAGCGCCAGCAGTGGCATCGCGGCAAAACCGCCGAAACCGGTGCTGCCGCGCAGTGCATAGCTGGCGAGCAGCACCACGGCGCAATACAGCCAGGCCCCCACAGACAGCTCGATCATTGCGCTGCGGCCTTGAGCTCGATCAGGCGCATCACCTCGGCGGCGGCGGCCTGCGCCTCTTCCCGCGTCAGCAGTTCGGCGGCCTCGGCATCGCGGCGGCGGATCGCCGCGAGCATCGCGCGCAGGCCTTTCACGCTCTCGCGCGAGCGGCTGTTGGAGCGCCTCGGATGCGACAGCCCCAGAGCGCGCCAGCGCCAGATGCGCGCATGCAGGGTGCCGAGCATCGAGGACAGCGTTTCGCTGCCAGCGCCCTCGAACAGCACGGCATAAAAGCGGTTCTTGGTTTCCAGCACTTCCTGCGCATCGCCGCGCTCGTAGGCGCCGGCGACAACGTCGAGCGCCTGCGCCAGCTGCTTGAGCTTCGCATCGCCGGCGTTCTGCACAAACAGCCGCGCGGCGAGTCCCTCCAGCACCGCGCGGATGGTGTAGAGATCCTTGGCCTCGGCCAGCGACAGCTCCCGCACCACCGGCCCCTTGTGCGGCACGTTAGCGATCAGGCCCTCGGTCTCGAGCTGGCGCAGCGCCTCGCGGATCACCGTGCGCGACACGCCCATCATCTCCGTCAGTTCGCGCTCGGTCAGCCGCGCCCCCCGCGCGAGCCGCCCCTCGATGATGGCCCGGCGCAGCCCGTCCAGCACCTGCAGTCGCAGCGGCGCGGCAAGCTTCTGAATTTCATCGGGTTTCGAAGGGCTCATGGTGGTAAGTCTACCCCAGTTGACCCTTACCGTAATACCGTAATACGATATTATGGGTTGGTAGCAGGCCGGGCGCATGCCGCCTGCAGCCCGTTTGCAGAATTTCAACACGCCGTTCCGGCATCACCACCGTGAGGAGCACGCCAGTATGAGCACCCCCGTCAAAGTCGGCATCGTCGGCCTCGGCCGCTGGGCCAAGGTCCTGACCCGCGCCGCCAAGCAGTCGAACAAGGTCCAGATCGTCGCTGGCTACAGCCGCTCGCAGGAAAAGCGCGACGCCTTCGCCGCGGAAATGAGCGTGCCGGCAGTGCCCGACATGCAGACCATGCTGGCCAACCCCGAAATCAAGGGCGTGATCCTGACAGTGCCCAACGAGCAGCACCTGCCGATGGCTGAAATCGTCGCCAAGGGCGGCAAGCATGTCTACACCGAAAAGCCGATTTCGCAGACCCTGGAAGACGGCCTGAAAATCGAAGCCCTGCAGAAGCAGTACGGCATCACCGTCACCGTCGGCCACAGCGCCCGTCTGTTGGCCGGCATCCGCATCATCAAGGAGAAGATCGACGCCGGCGAACTCGGCCGCGTCGCCTTCATGGAAGCCAATTTCTCCAACGAACGCGCGCTGGAACTAACCCCGCAGACCTGGCGCTGGTACAAGGACCGCGCCCCCGGCGGCCCGCTGTCGCAACTCGCCATCCACCAGTTCGACGTGCTGCACATGCTCGGCGGCGAAGTGCAGGAAGTCTCGTCAATGGCCTCCAAGCTGTCGCCGGTCGGCGCCGAGGTGGACGACCAGTCGATGACGCTGGTGCGCTTCAAGGACGGCAAGATCGGCTATGTCGGCTCCTGCTGGGCCTCGCCCGGCATCTTCTCGGTGCGCGTGTTCGGCGCCAAGGGCCTGATGCACTACGAGATCGACTTCGGCACCTGGGATACGCCGCACCTGCTCCACAAAAATTCCGTGCTCTACATCCAGCGCGGCAAGGACGGCTGGGCCAAGCGCGAGGACATCAAGCTGCCGGAGTCTGACATGTTCCGCGCCGAGCTTGAGGCCTTCGCCGACAGCTGTCTCTCGGGCAAGCCGAACGAGCTGACCGCCCACAACGGCAACGTCGCGGTGGCGATGACCAATGCGGCGCTGAAGTCGATCGACCGCAAGGGCCAGTGCGTGACCATCGAGGAAGTGATGAACGACGCCCGCGCCAAGAACGACGCCAAGCGGGCAGCCTGAAAGAAAATCCCATGTCCAACTCATCGTCCAAACTTGCCACCCGTTACTTCATCGACCTGACGCAGCCCGAAATCGCCGGGCAGCTGAAGAAAAACCCGCTGGTGATCCTGCCGGCGGGCAGCGTCGAGCAGCACGGGCCGCACCTGCCCACGGGCACCGACATCTACGCCGCCAACGTGATCGGCCACGCTGTCGCCGAGCGCATGGACGGCCTGGTGCTGCCCGGCGGCCCGCTGGGTGTCACGCCGATGCACATGCCTTTCGAGGGCACCATCACGCTGACACCGGACACCTACCAGCGCGTGGTCACCGAAACCTGCGCCTCGACCGCGCAGCACGGCGCCAAACGCCTGCTGATCCTGAACTGGCATGAAGGCAATATCCCGTCGCTGGCCATCGCCTCGGAAAAGCTCCATCGCGAAGTCGGCATGAGCGTGATCGTGGTCCAGGCCTGCTACGTCGCCGCCGAACTCTACGGCCACGACTGCGGCGGACTCACCCA
>JAJTHX010000158.1 GCA_021300125.1 Betaproteobacteria bacterium
CGCTGGCCATCGCCGCCGGCCTCGGCTGGTTCGGTGCCTGGCTATCGGTGCGCCGCCATCTCAGCCATCACAATCCATCATAAATTATTGTTTTTATTGATTTATTTTTTATCGCCCCAGGGAACTCCCGACCCAGTTTGGCACTCATATCATGAGAGTGCTAAACTGCAATGCAGCAACGAGCCAAAAGGAGTTCACGATGAATACTCTGGCCATGCCCATCCCTGCGGCCGGGAGTCTGGAAACCTACATCCAGACCGTCAACCGCTTCCCGCTGCTCACCCAGGAGCAGGAGACGGACTACGCCCGTCGCCTGCGCGACCACGGCGACCTTGAAGCCGCGCGCCATCTGGTGCTGTCGCACCTGCGGCTGGTGGTCTCGATTGCCCGCAACTATGCCGGATACGGTCTACCCCAGGCCGATCTGATCCAGGAAGGCAACATCGGCCTGATGAAGGCGGTGAAACGCTTCGACCCGGAGCGCGGCGTGCGTCTGGTGTCGTTCGCAATGCACTGGATCCGCGCCGAAATCCACGAATTCGTGCTGCGCAACTGGAGGCTGGTGCGCATCGCCACCACCAAGGCCCAGCGCAAACTGTTCTTCAACCTGCGCAGCATGAAACAGGATCTCGGCACGCTCGGTGCCGCGGAAGTGCAGACGGTCGCACGCGAGCTGGGCGTCAGGCCCGGGGATGTCGTGGAGATGGAGACCCGCCTCGGCGGCCAGGATCTTGCACTGGAACCTGCGGGTGACGACGAGCGTGAACAATTCGCACCGATTGCCTACCTGGCCGCCGAAGACGGCGAACCCGCAGCCGCACTCGAAGCGGAGCAGACCGAACGCCTGCGCGGGGAAGGTCTGGAGAAGGCGCTCGCCAGCCTCGATCCGCGCAGCCGCCGCATCATTGAGGCCCGCTGGCTGAACGAGGGCGAGGCGGCCACCCTGCACGAACTGGCAGCAGAGTTTGGCGTATCGGCCGAACGCATCCGCCAGATCGAAGCCAAGGCACTGGCCCGGATGAAAAACCTGATCACGGCCTGATGGCCCGACCTGTCGCAGAAAAGCCCCGCATCGCGGGGCTTTTTCATTTGAGTAGCTGGCGGATGTCGTGCAACAGTGCCGGAGCGGCGGTGCCGTACTGCGCGAACAGGCGCAGCCTTCCCTCGCCATCGAGTATGTAAGTGCCGGCGGAATGATCCACGGTGTAGCCGCCGCTGGCGAGCTTCTGTTTCTGGAAGTGGATCTTGAACTCCTTCGCCACCTTCGCGGTTTCCTCGGCACTGCCCCGAAGCCCGAGGAACGACGGATGGAAGGCGGGCACATAACGCCTGAGCACCTCCGCCGTGTCACGCTCCGGATCGACTGTGACGAACAGCACCTGCACCCTCGCGGCGTCGGGTCCGAGTTCCTTCATCACGTTGGCCATCTCGACCATCGTGGTCGGGCAGACATCAGGGCAATGGGTAAACCCGAAGAACAGCGTGACCACCTTGCCCTTGAAGTCGGTCAGCGTGCGGCGCTGACCGTTGTGATCGGTCAATTCCAGGGACTTGCCAAAGGACGCGCCGGTGACATCGGTGAGCTTGAACACCGGCGCCTCGGGGCGGCCGCAGCCGGCCAGCACCAGCAGGGCCGCGGCAGCGATTGCGGCGGTCAATTTCATGCCGGGCTCAGAACAGCAGCTGCAGGTAGTGGTCGACCAGCAGCGCGGCGAAGAGCAGCGTGAGATACAGGATCGAGTAGCGGAAAGTGCGCCGCGCCAGCGCATCGCTGTAATCCGTGTAGATCTTGACCGCGTAATACAGGAACACCGCGCCGAGCAGCATCGCAGCCGCGAGATAAGGCAGTCCGGAAAGCCGGGTGACGAAGGGCAACGCCGAGCAGGCGATCAGGATCAGCGTGTACAGCAGCACGTGCAGGCGGGTGAAGTGGTCGCCGTGGGTCACCGGCAGCATCGGCACGCCGGCCTTGGCGTATTCATGCTTGCGGTACAGCGCCAGCGCCCAGAAGTGCGGCGGTGTCCAGGCAAAGATGATCAGAAACAGGGTCAGCGCCTGTGGCGTGACCTCGCCGGTGACCGCGGCCCAGCCCAGCACCGGCGGCATCGCGCCGGAGGCGCCGCCGATGACGATGTTCTGCGGCGTCATCGGCTTCAGGATCACGGTATAGATGATGGCGTAACCGACGAAAGTGGCCAGTGTGAGCCACATGGTCAGCGCGTTGACACCGTGGTAGAGCAACGCAAGGCCGCTGCCGCCAACGATGCCGGCGAACACCAGGGTCTCCAGCGGGGTGATCTGTCCGCGCGGCAGCGGACGGAACTGGGTGCGGGTCATCAGCGCGTCGATCTTCTGCTCGACCAGGCAGTTCACGGCGGCAGCCGCACCGGCAACCAGCGCGATACCGAGTGTTGCCGAGAACAGGATATCCACAGGCACCATGCCGGGTGTAGCGAGAAACATGCCGATCACCGCGGTGAACACAATCAGCGACACCACGCGCGGTTTGGTCAGCGCGTAGAACTGCTGGATGCGTGAAGTCTGCGGCGGTGCGACTGTGGAGGACATCGTGACGGAATCAGGCGGAATGCCGCTGCGGACGGAGGCCGCAGTTTATCACCACCAGGGTCAGCAACAAAACGGCGGCGCCCGCGTTGTGTGCCGCGGCGAGCCACAACGGCAGGCTGAAGACGACATTGCCGATGCCAATCGCGATCTGCGCGCCAAGGGCCAGCGTCAGCACCTTGCCATGGGCAGCGTAACCGGGGACACGCCACAGCGCCCAGGCAAAGCCGCCGACAACCGCCAGCGTGACCAGCGCGCCGACACGGTGGGTCCAGTGGATCGCAGTGATCGCATCGTAGCTGAGGTGGACGCCCGAGGCCGTCATGCCCAGTTCACGGATGAGCTGGAAGCCGTGGCGGAAATCCATCGTCGGCACCCACTCGCCGTGGCAGGTCGGGAAATCGATGCAGGCCAGTGCCGCGTAATTGGTCGACACCCAGCCACCGAGGGCGATCTGCGCCACGGTCACTACCAGCGCGACCAGCGCCCAGGGTCGCAGCCGCTTCGCCGCCTCACCCGGTTGCGGAAAGTGCTCCTGCCGCAGCGCGAGCCAGGCCAGCAGCGCCAGCGTGGCCATGCCCCCGAGCAGGTGCAGCGTGACGATCACCGGCTTGAGCAGCATGGTCACCGTCCACATGCCCAGCGCGCCCTGCAATAGCACCACGCCGACGATCGAGCTGGCCAGCACCGGGGAGCGCTGCGGCTGGTCACGGCGCATCCACGCCGCAATCGCGATCCCGAGTATCAGCAGGCCCAGGCCACCCGCAATATAGCGATGGAACATCTCCTTCCAGGCCTTGGCCATCGATACCGGGCCGTGGGTGCCGCCCTGATCCTCCACCGCCTTGGCGATGTCGTCCCGCGCGTGGTGAGGCGTGATCTCCCCGTAACACCCGGGCCAGTCAGGGCAGCCCAAACCGGCATCAGCCAGGCGAACATAGGCGCCCACAACCACCACGAAAAAGGTGTAAATGACCGTTAACCAGACCAGCTTCCTGTACATGTTTCAGGCTCTTTTCTCGCAAAAAAATCAGCCGATGCGCGACACCCTCAGCAGCCGCGTGATGTCCTTGCGGATGCGGCTCGGATCGGCATCTCGCGGATAACGCAGCACCAGGTTGCCGAGGGGGTCAATCAGGTAGATGTGGTCCTTGACGCTGCCTTCGTGCGGCAAGGCGCCAAGCAACGCACTGCTCCCGGCCCTGACCATCCAGGTGCCGTCATACTCACGGCGCAGGCGCTCATCGGGCTCGCCATCGCCGGTCAGCAGCCACAGCCGCTCAATGCGTTCCGGATACTTGCCCTGGGTCTTGCGCACCTGGCGGATCTGCCACAGTTTTTTCTCGCAATAGGCATCACAGGCCGCTTCGTCAACCACCAGGAATATCCATTTGCCCTCGAGCTGGCGCAGCATGAACCCGCCGCCTGCCGCCTGCGCAAGCGGCTCCACCGGCAGCTTCTGCGTGTCCACCAGGCTGCCGTAATTGACCCGACCCTGGGGCTGGTAGAAGTAATAAGCGACAAAGGAGGCGACGAAGGGCGCCAAGCAGACGGCGAGCACCAGCCACAGGGTGCTACGGCTGCCGGTCTTGGGACTGGGAAGCGGGGCGTCGTTTGACATGGGTCACCAGGTAATAAATCAGTATCGCGAGGCTCAGGGCATACCACTGGAAGGCGTAGGCCAGGTGGGTGTCGCGCTTGAGGTCGGGGCGGGGCCAGTCCCTGACCAGTCCATCACTTGCGGCACTTTGCTGCTGGATCACGAAGGCCTGCAGTTCGAGACGGGTCGCCTGCCGGTAGCGTTCGAGGCCGAGATTCTGCCAGACCTGGCCCTCGGCGATTTTGGTCGAGAGCTCAATGAACCGGTCGCTGTAAGGCAATGCGATGCCCTCGACACGCTGCTCACCCGAAGGTGTAGGCACCTTGGGCAGGCTGCGGTCGGGGTTGGCCGCGACCCAGCCCCGGCTGACCAGCACATGCCGGTCGCTGCCGGCAATGCGCAGGGGGGTGGCAACATGGTATCCCGGCTGGTGGCGATAGATCCGGTTGTCCAGGAAAACCGTATAGCGGTCATCGAACACGCCGCGCACCTCGACCCTGCGCAACAGCAGGCTCTCCGGGTCGACAGGGTCACCGCCGACCACGACCGGCGGCTCCTGCGACAGGGTATCGAGTCGCTGCTGCAAATCCTGCTTGTGGCTGGCGCGGCCGGTCTGCCATTGCCCCAGTGCCAGCGTCAGCGCAATGCCTGCGGCCGCGGCAAGCGTGCCGAACAGACGCGGTTCAAAGCGGAACGGGCCAGGGTCGAGCGAGGGCATCGGTGGTTCCTGGGTTAAACTGCGCGGACCATGCGCATCGTCGTCATTCTGTTTATCGCTGTCATCCTGTTCAGTCTCGGTTCGGCGCTGTATTACATGATTCGCGACCGCGGCAGCGGCGAACGCACCGCGAAAGCACTGACGGTGCGCATTGCACTTTCAGTCATTCTGTTCCTGATGCTGATCATCGGCTTTCAGAGCGGCGTGATCACCACACGCCTGTAGGTAGACCGGGTACGGCTTCGCGCGTTCCGGGACTGGCAGGCAAAAAAAACGCCGCGATCCACGCGGCGCCCAGTCCCCGATCGGGGTACCCCCTCCCCGTGCAGTCCGTGCTTGACCGGCTGTTTTTGCGCCGGATGCGCGGACCGCCGCCTTGACCCTTAAAGCCAGTAGACCACCACAAACAGCAGCAGCCACACCACGTCAACAAAGTGCCAATACCAGGCCACGCCCTCGAAGCCGAAATGGTTGTCCGGGGTGAAATGCCCGGCGACACTGCGGAACAGGATCACCCACAGCATGATGGTGCCGACCGTCACGTGGAAACCGTGAAAACCGGTCAGCATGAAGAAGGTCGCGCCGTAAGCGCCCATCGTCATCTTCAGGTTGAGATCCTGGTAGGCATGCACATATTCATAGACTTGGAAACCGAGGAAGACCATGCCCAGCGCGATGGTCAGTACCAGTCCCCAGATCAGATGGGTGCGGTTGTTCTTGAGCAGGCCCCAATGCGCCCAGGTGATGGTCACGCCCGAAAGCAGCAGCAGCGCGGTATTGAACGCGGGAATGCCCCAAGCGCCCATCGGAGAGAAGGTTTCCTTGATGCCGGGGCCGGTCGCCGGCCAGTCCGGCTTGAAGCCGGGCCACAGCAGCTGCTGGTGCTCAAGCGAGCCCAGGTCGGGGACCGAAATCACCCGCATGTAGAACAGTGCGCCGAAAAACGCGGCGAAGAACATCACCTCGGAGAAAATGAACCAGCTCATGCCCCAGCGGAAGGAAATGTCCACCTGCTTGTTGTAGTGGCCGGCTTCAGATTCGCGCGCCACGGCAGTGAACCATCCGGCAAACATGAAAAACAGGACCAGGAACCCGATCAGCAGCAGCACATAGCCGAGCGCCATCTTGTTGACGGCGAACGACGCGCCGAAGCCGAGGAAACCCAGCGCGATCGAGGCGACCAGCGGCCAGTGCGATGGTTCCGGCAGGTAGTAATTGCCAGCAGCCTGATTTGACATGTTTGCTTCTCCCTGAAATCCCTTGTTAACCGCCGCCGTCAGCTGCTCAGCGCAGCACCAGGCGCACCACCGAAACCACCGAAAACACAAAAAAAGCCGCAGCGAGCAGCGCGACCGCGATCACCTGGCCGGGCGAGACCTCGATCTTTTCGTGCTCGGCGCGCTTGCGGATGCCCAGAAAAGCCGAGAGCACCATGCGCAGCACCTCGAAGAAATTCGCCTTGCGCGGCGTGTTGCCTGTCATCATCCCTGACCGTCGCCTTTAACAGATGCGCCCTTAACCTCGAAAAAAGTGTAGGACAGCGTGATTTCTTTCACAAAGCGGCTGTCCCTGCCCGAG
>JAJTHX010000034.1 GCA_021300125.1 Betaproteobacteria bacterium
CAAGGAGCTTCTGGACCTTGTCGAAATGGAGGTGCGTGAACTGCTCTCCAAATACGAATTCCCGGGGGACGACACCCCGATCGTGATCGGCTCGGCGCTCAAGGCGCTCGAAGGCGACAAGGGCGAGCTGGGTGAAGGCGCGATCCTGAAGCTGGCCGAAGCGCTGGACTCCTACATTCCGGAGCCCAAGCGTGCGCTGGACGGCACCTTCCTGATGCCGGTGGAAGACGTGTTCTCGATTTCGGGCCGCGGCACCGTGGTCACCGGTCGTGTGGAGCGCGGGATCATCAAGGTGGGCGAAGAGATTGAAATCGTCGGCCTGAAGCCGACCACCAAGACCGTGTGCACGGGCGTGGAGATGTTCAGGAAGCTGCTGGACCAGGGCCAGGCGGGCGACAACGTCGGCATTCTCTTGCGCGGCACCAAGCGTGAAGAGGTGGAGCGTGGCCAGGTGCTGGCCAAGCCCGGCTCGATCACCCCGCACACCAAGTTTACGGCGGAGATTTACGTGCTGTCGAAGGACGAGGGTGGCCGTCACACCCCGTTCTTCAACGGTTACCGTCCGCAGTTCTACTTCCGGACCACTGACGTGACGGGCAGCATCGAGCTGCCGCAGGGCACGGAGATGGTGATGCCGGGGGACAACATCTCGATCACGGTGGCGCTGATCCAGCCGATCGCGATGGAGGAGGGGCTGCGCTTCGCGATCCGCGAGGGTGGCCGCACCGTCGGCGCCGGCGTCGTCGCCAAGATCATCGAGTAACCGCCATGGCCGCCCTCAAAAGCCAGAAGATCCGCATCCGCCTGAAGGCGTTCGACTATCGCCTGATCGACCAGTCGGCGCTGGAAATCGTGGATACCGCCAAGCGCACCGGTGCCGTGGTCAAAGGCCCGATTCCGCTGCCCACGCGCAAGCAGCGCTTCGACATCCTGCGTTCGCCCCACGTCAACAAGACGTCGCGCGAGCAGCTCGAAATCCGCAGTCACCTGCGCCTGATGGACATCATCGACCCCACTGACAAGACCGTGGATGCGCTGATGAAGCTGGACCTCCCCGCCGGGGTGGATGTAGAGATCAAGTTGTAAGTGTTGCAGTGGTGTGTCGGCGGCCTCTCCGGATGCCGCCGGTGCAAATGAAAAATCGCCGGCCAATTGCAGTCGGCACCTTTATAAAAAAGGTAAATAAAACATGAGTTTAGGACTCGTCGGCCGCAAAGTCGGCATGACGCGGATCTTCACCGACGACGGTGACACCATTCCGGTGACTGTCGTCGACGTGTCGAACAACCGTGTCTCCCAGGTCAGGACGCCTGAAACCGACGGCTACGCCGCGGTGCAGGTTGCTTTCGGCAAACGCCGCGCCTCGCGCGTGCGCAAGCCCGCAGCAGGCCACTACGCCAAGGCTGGCGTTGAAGCGGGCCAGGTCCTGCGCGAATTTACCGTTGCCCCCGAGCAGCTTGCCGAACTCAAGGCGGGTGCCGCGCTTGCGGCAACCCTGTTCGAAGTCGGCCAGTACGTTGATGTGACCGGTGTGTCGCAGGGCAAGGGCTTTGCCGGCGTGATCAAGCGTCACAACTTCTCCTCGAACCGCGCCAGCCACGGCAACTCGGTGTCGCACAACAAGCCGGGTTCGATCGGCATGGCGCAGGACCCGGGCCGCGTGTTTCCTGGCAAACGCATGGCCGGTCACATGGGTGCCGTGCGCCGGACCGTTCAGTCGCTGCAGATCGTGCGCATCGACGCCGAGCGCAACCTGCTGCTGATCCGCGGTGCCGTACCCGGCTCGCGTGGCGGTGACGTGATGGTGCGTCCGGCGATCCGTGCCCGCCGTCCGGCGGCGAAACAGGGCGGCAAAGCCGCTCCGGCCAAGTGAGGCGCGCGACATGGAACTGAACATCATCAATGAACAAGGCAAGCCGACCGCCAAGCTGACAGCGTCGGACACGGCTTTCGGCCGCGAGTACAACGAAGCGCTGGTGCATCAGGTGGTTACCGCCTACCTCGCCAATGCGCGCCTTGGCACCCGCGCCCAGAAGGATCGCGGCACGGTATCGCACACCACGGCAAAACCGTGGCGCCAGAAGGGCACGGGCCGCGCCCGTGCCGGCATGTCGTCGAGCCCGTTGTGGCGCGGTGGCGGCCGGATTTTCCCTAACACCCCCGACGAGAATTTCTCGCACAAGCTCAACCGCAAGATGTATCGCGCCGGCATGATGGCGATCCTGTCGCAGCTGGCCCGCGAAGAGCGCTTGGCCGTGGTCGACACCTTCACCATCGACGCGCCGAAGACCAAGCTGCTGGCCAGCAAGCTCAAGGGCATGGGCATGGATGACGTGCTGATCATTACCGACAGCCTGGACGACAACCTGCGGCTTTCCTCGCGAAACCTGCCCAATGTACGCGTGGTCGATGTCAATCACGCCGATCCGGTCAGCCTGATCCGTCACGGCCAGGTGCTGATGACCAAGGGCGCGGTCGGCAAGATCGAGGAGATGCTGGCATGAGCGCATTCAGTACCGAACGGCTGGCACAGGTGCTCCTGGCACCCGTGATCTCCGAGAAAAGCACGCTGGTTGGCGAGAAGAACAACCAGGTGGTGTTCCGGGTTGTCAGCGATGCAACCAAGCCCGAAATCAAGGCTGCCGTCGAGGCGATGCTGAGCAAGAAGGACGAGAAACTTGAAGTCCAGGCCGTTCGCATCGTCAATGTCCGTGGCAAGGAAAAGCGCTTCGGCCGTTTCACCGGCCGTCGCAGTGACTGGAAAAAAGCCTATGTCTGCCTCAAGGCCGGCCAGGAAATCACCTTTGCCGAAGGGGGGGTGAAGTAATGCTGATCAAAGTCAAACCGACTTCACCTGGCCGTCGTGGCCTGGTCAAGGTCGTCACACCGGGGCTGCACAAGGGCAAGCCCGTGGCCAGCCTGGTGCAGAGCCAGTCAAAAAAGGCCGGTCGCAATGTTCATGGCCGTATCACGATGCGGCACCAGGGTGGCGGCCACAAGCAGCACTACCGCATTGTCGATTTCAAGCGCGACAAGGACGGCATCCCGGCCAAGGTCGAGCGTATCGAGTATGACCCTAACCGTAGCGCGCACCTTGCGCTGCTGTGCTATGCCGACGGTGAGCGCCGCTATGTGATCGCCACCCGTGGCGTCAGCGCCGGCATGCAGCTGATGTCCGGACCCGAAGCGCCGATCAAGTCTGGTAATGCGCTGCCGCTGCGCAATATTCCGGTCGGCACCACGATCTGCTGCGTCGAGATGCTTCCCGGCAAGGGTGCCCAGCTGTCGCGTGCGGCCGGCACATCGGTGCAACTGCTTGCCCGCGAAGGTGAGTACGCCCAGTTGCGGCTGCGCTCCGGCGAGATCCGAAAGGTTCATGTTAACTGCCGTGCCACTATCGGCGAGGTTGGCAACGAGGAGCATTCCCTGGAGTCGATCGGTAAGGCCGGACGTGTCCGCTGGCGCGGCATCCGCCCGACTGTCCGTGGCGTGGCGATGAATCCGATCGACCACCCGCACGGCGGCGGCGAAGGCCGTACGGCAGCTGCCCAGGCCCCGGTCAGTCCCTGGGGCGTCATGTGCAAGGGCTACAAGACGCGCAAGAACAAGCGCACCAGCGGCATGATCATCCGCCGCCGCAATGCGAAATCCACGGCGTAAGGGGTAACGATGTCACGTTCGATCAAAAAAGGCCCGTTTGTGGATTACCACCTGATGCAAAAGGTGGAGACCGCACGCGCCGGTTCCGACAAGCGGCCGATCAAGACCTGGTCCCGCCGTTCAACCATACTGCCCGATTTCGTCGGGCTGACCATTGCCGTGCATAACGGCAAGCAGCACGTTCCGGTTTATGTCACCGAGAACATGGTCGGCCACAAACTGGGTGAATTTGCCCATACCCGCACCTTCAAGGGCCATTCGAAGGCCGGCGGCTCCTCGCCTGCAGACAAGAAGTCCTCGCCGGCGCCCGCGAAGTAAGGACATACATGGACACTACCGCTAAACTCCACGGCGTTCGCCTCTCCGCGCAGAAGGGACGGCTGGTTGCCGACCTGATTCGCGGGAAGACGGTCGAGAATGCCCTCAACATCCTCAGCTTTTCCCCCAAAAAGGGTGCCGTGATCATCCGCAAGGTGCTCGAGTCCGCCATTGCAAACGCTGAGCACAATGACGGCGCGGACATTGATGAGCTCAAGGTCACCCGCATCTACGTCGAGAAGGGACCCGTGATGAAACGCTTTTCGGCGCGCGCCAAGGGCCGCGGTGTTCGCATTTTGAAGCCGACGTGCCACGTGTACGTCACTGTCGGCGACGGAAGGAAGTAAGCATGGGCCAGAAAATTCACCCGACCGGTTTCCGCCTCGCCTTCAACCGCAACTGGGCTTCCCGCTGGTATGCCAACAACAAGAATTTTGCCGGCATGCTGCTCGAGGACATCAAGGTTCGCGACTACCTGAAGGAACGTCTGGCGCAGGCCGCCGTTTCACGGGTATTGATCGAGCGCCCTGCCAAGAATGCACGCATCACGGTGTTCAGCGCCCGCCCGGGCATGGTCATCGGAAAGAAAGGCGAAGACATCGAGCGCCTCAAAAGCGACTTGCAGAAACTGCTTGGCGTGCCGGTGCACGTCAACATCGAGGAAGTGCGCAAGCCCGAACTCGATGCCCAGCTGATCTCGGATTCCATCGTGCAGCAACTGCAGAAGCGGATCATGTTCCGCCGTGCCATGAAGCGCGCAATCACCAACGCGATGCGCCTTGGTGCCCAGGGCATCAAGATTATGAGCGCCGGCCGTCTCAACGGCATCGAGATCGCCCGCACCGAGTGGTATCGCGAAGGCCGTGTGCCTCTGCATACCCTGCGCGCCGACATTGACTACGGCTTCTCTGAAGCCAAGACCAGCTACGGCGTCATTGGCGTCAAGGTTTGGGTCTTCAAGGGCGAGGTGATCGGCAAGAACGACCAGCCGGCGCTGGCCCCCGCGGCCGCGCCGGCCGACGAGGCCGCCCCGGCCCCGGCCCGCAAGCCGCGCCGTGCAACCGCAAAGACAGGAGCAAAACGTGCTACAGCCAGCCAGGCGTAAATACCGCAAGGAGCAGAAGGGCCGCAACACCGGCGTCGCGACCCGCGGCAACAAGGTGAGCTTCGGCGAATACGGCCTCAAGGCCACCGGTCGCGGCCGCCTGACCGCGCGCCAGATCGAGGCTGCGCGGCGCGCGATGACGCGGCATATCAAGCGTGGCGGCCGCATCTGGATCCGCATCTTCCCGGACAAGCCGATTTCGAGCAAACCAGCCGAGGTTCGCATGGGTAACGGCAAGGGCAATCCCGAGTATTGGGTCGCCGAGATCCAGCCGGGCAAGGTTCTTTACGAAATGGACGGCGTGAATGAAGTCACCGCCAAGGAGGCCTTCCGCCTCGCTGCGGCGAAGCTTCCGATCGCGACCACTTTCGTGCATCGACTGGTGGGAGGCTGAATCCATGAAAGCGAGTGAACTGCGGGGCAAGGGCGCGGAAGAGCTGCGCAAGGAACTGGAGTCGTTGCTCAAGGCCCAGTTTTCCCTGCGTATGCAGAAGGCGACCCAGCAATTGAACAACACCAGCCAGCTGCGCAAGGTGCGGCGCGATATCGCCCGCGTGCGCACCGTGCTCGGTGCCAAGGCCTGAGAGCGGACACAACCATGAGCGAACCCAACAAACGCACCCTGACCGGACGAGTGGTCAGCGACAAGATGGACAAGACCGTGACCGTGCTGGTCGAGCGCCGGGTCAAGCACCCGCTGCTGGGCAAGGTGGTCACCCGGTCCAAGAAATACCATGCCCATGACGCCAATGACGAGTACAAGGAAGGCGACACCGTGCTGATCGAGGAATGCCGCCCGCTCGCCAAAACCAAGGCGTGGCGCGTGATCAAGCTGGTGGAGAAGTCGCGCGGCGTCTGATGCATGAAAGGGGCTTGCCCTACGGGCATGTCCCGCAGTAGAATAGAGAGCTTCATTTCTTCGGCCCCGCGTTTCCGCGGGTCCGGAATTCAGCCCGGACGGGCACCAAGACTGGCCTTCGTAACTGAGGGGGTCAAGTTGGGGAAAAGACAGCAGGTACAACCATGATTCAGATGCAATCCATACTGGATGTTGCCGACAACACTGGTGCGCGTGCCGTCATGTGCATCAAGGTGCTGGGCGGTTCAAAACGCCGCTATGCCGGCATCGGCGACGTGATCAAGGTCAGCGTCAAGGATGCGGCCCCGCGCGGTCGTGTGAAAAAAGGCGAGGTCTACAACGCCGTGGTCGTGCGTACCGCCAAGGGCGTGCGCCGCAACGACGGCTCGCTGCTCAAATTCGACGGCAATGCAGCCGTGCTGCTCAACCAGAAGCTCGAGCCCATCGGCACCCGTATCTTCGGGCCGGTGACCCGCGAGCTGCGTACCGAACGTTTCATGAAGATCGTTTCTCTCGCACCTGAAGTGCTGTAAAGGACGCCAGGCATATGCGCAAGATCAGAAAAGGCGACGACGTTGTGGTGCTGACCGGCCGCGACCGCAGCAAGCGCGGCACCGTGCTGCGGGTAGTGGATGCGGATCATCTGCTGGTCGAAGGCATCAACCGTGTGAAGAAGCATCAGCGGCCCAACCCGGCCAAAGGCAGCACCGGGGGCATCATCGACAAGGAGATGCCCATCCACATCGCGAATGTGGCGCTGTTCAATCCCGTGACCAAGAAAGCAGACCGTATCGGCATCCGGCAGCTTGAGGACGGCCGCCGCGTGCGTTTTTTCAAGTCCAACGGCGAAGTGGTTGACGTATGAGCGAGAAAGACACCAAAAAAGCCAAGCCTGCCAAGGAAGCCAAGGGCGGCGAAGCACCCAAGAAGGCCGCCAAGGAAGCCAAGGGCCAGTCCTCCGCCGGCGCTTCCGTGAAGCAGGGCAAGCCCGCGCGTCCCACTGCGCCGGCGCGCCTGAGCGCCTATTACAAGGAAACCGTGGCCAAGGAGCTGACCCATAAATTCGGTTACAAGAGCCCGATGCAGGTTCCGAGGATCGAGAAGATCGTCCTCAACATGGGTGTGGGCGAAGCGGTTGCCGACAAGAAAATCATGGACAACGCGGTGGGCGACATGACCAAGATCGCCGGACAGAAGCCGCTGGTGACCAAGGCGCGCAAGGCCATCGCCAACTTCAAGATCCGCGAAGGCTACCCGGTGGGCTGCAAGGTCACGCTGCGCGGCGCCCGCATGTACGAGTTTCTCGACCGCCTGGTCAACATCGCCCTGCCGCGCGTGCGCGATTTCCGCGGCATCTCCGGCCGCAGTTTCGACGGACGTGGCAATTACAACATGGGCATCAAGGAACAGATCATTTTTCCCGAGATCGAGTACGACAAGATTGATGCCCTGCGTGGCATGAACATCACGGTCTCAACCACGGCAAAGTCCGACGATGAAGCACGGGCTCTGCTTTCCGCTTTCAAGTTTCCTTTCCGCAACTGAGGAAAACCGTATGGCCAAGCTTGCATTGATTAACCGTGAGCAGAAGCGCCGCAAAGCCGTCAAGAAATTCGCGGCCAAGCGCGCAGAGCTCCAGGCGATCATCGACGACCAGAAGATTGCACCCGAGGATCGTTACGAGGCGCGCCTGAAGCTTCAGAAACTGCCGCGCAACGCGAGTCCCGTCCGTCTGCGCAACCGCTGCGCACTGACCGGCAGGCCCCGCGGCGTCTATCGCAAGTTCGGTCTGGCCCGTGGCAAGCTGCGCGAGATTGCGATGCGCGGCGAGATCCCGGGTGTCATCAAGGCTAGCTGGTAAGCCCGGCTGCAGGAGAATTTTGCATGAGCATGAATGATCCGATTTCCGACATGCTGACCCGCATCCGCAACGCGCAGCAGGCGGAAAAGGAAACCGTGTCGATGCCTTCGAGCAAGCTCAAGGCCGCGATTGCCAAGGTCCTAAAGGACGAGGGCTACATCGAGGACTTTGCTGTGCGAGGTGAAACCGCAAAGCCGGAGCTTGAGGTCAATCTCAAGTATTACGCCGGCCGACCGGTCATCGAGAAAATCGAGCGCGTCAGCCGTCCCGGCCTGCGCATCTACAAACCCAGCCGTGACATTCCCCAGGTGATGAACGGCCTCGGTGTTGCAATCGTTTCCACCTCCAGGGGTGTGATGACCGATCGCAAGGCCAGGGGCATGGGCATCGGCGGTGAAGTGCTCTGCATCGTGGCCTGACGGGAGAAGATCGATGTCCAGAGTCGGTAAAGCCCCGGTCCTGCTGCCGGAAAAGGTTGAAGTCACGATCGCCGCAGACCAGATTTCGGTGAAGGGGCCCCTTGGCACCCTGACCCAGCAGGTCTCCGCGAACGTTAAGATCGAGAAGATCGAAAATCGCCTGGAAATCAGGCTTAACGAGAATTCCCGCACCGCCAATGCGATGAGCGGCACCCTGCGTGCCCTGGTCGCGAACATGGTGCAGGGTGTGAGCAAGGGTTTCGAGAAAAAGCTGACTCTGGTCGGCGTGGGCTACCGTGCTCAGGCACAGGGTGACAAACTCAACCTCACCCTCGGTTTTTCGCACCCGGTGGTGCACCAGCTGCCGAAGGGCGTCAAGGCTGAAACCCCGACGCAGACCGAGATCATCATCAAGGGCGCTGACAAGCAGCAGGTCGGCGAGGTCGCTGCTGATGTCCGCAACTACCGACCGCCGGAGCCCTACAAGGGCAAGGGCGTACGGTATGACGACGAG
>JAJTHX010000358.1 GCA_021300125.1 Betaproteobacteria bacterium
CACCGCGAACTGGTCTTCTTCGAACTTGGGAAACTGCCCGGTGCCGCGCATGGAATCGGCATTGACCAGATAAGGCGCGTAAACCTCGGTATAGCCGTGCTCGGCGGTGTGGACATCAAGCATGAACTGGGCGAGCGCGCGATGCAGCCGCGACAGACCGCCCTTCATCAGAACGAAGCGCGTGCGCGAGATCTTGGTCGCGGTTTCAAAGTCGATCAGCCCCAGGCCCTCGCCGATATCGACATGATCCTTCGGCGCGAAATCAAATGCCTTCGGCGTCCCGACACGGCGCACTTCGACGTTGGCTTCGGCATCACCGCCCGCGGGCACGCTGGCATGCGGCACATTGGGCACCTGCATCAGGAAGTCGTTCAGGCGCTGCTGCACCACCTCAAGCCGCTGCTCCAGGGCCTTGAGCTGGTCAGCCTGCGCGTTGACTTCGGCCATCAGTGCGGAAGCATCTTCCTTTTTCGCCTTGAGCTGGCCGATCTGCTTGGACAGGGCGTTGCGCCTGGCCTGCAGATCCTGGGTTTCGGTCTGGATCGCCTTGCGCTCGTGTTCAAGGCCGGCGAATTGCGCGGTATCGAGGCTGTAGCCGCGGTCGGCGAGGCGGCCTGCAACCGCGTCGATGTCGCTGCGGAGGAGCTGGATGTCTAGCATTGCAGTGGGTATCCGGAATGGCGAAAGCGCAATTCTGCCCCGGCACCGGACCGGTCGATGGATTAAAAAGAGCCGACATTATCGTTGACTTCACGATGCAGGGCCAATTCTTGACACCCCGGAGGGCGCCCTCCTACAGTCAGCCCTCCCCGAAACAGCCCCGAGCACCGAAAGCGCCATGCCAGACACCCGCAGCCCCAACATTCCCGGTTTCAGGCCACCTGCCCGCAGGCCGCAGACCTGCTTTCCGGCCGGCGCCACCGATTGCCATGCCCATGTCTTCGGGCCACAGGACCGTTTTCCGTACCTGCCGCAGGCGGCCTACATCCCGCCGGATGCACTGACCACGGACTACGTGGCCATGCTGAAAAACAACGGCTGCGACCGCGGCGTGCTGGTGCAACCCAGCGTCTACGGCACCGACAACCGCTGCATGGTCGATGCGCTGCGCTCCGGCCTGCATCAGCTCCGCGGCATCGCGGTGGTGGAAGCCGATGTGTCGGATCGCGAACTCGAAGACCTGCACGCAGCCGGCGTACGCGGTGTGCGCATCAACCTGGCTTCGGAGACCGAAGGCCTGACACTCGCCGACGGCATGCGCCTTGCGCCACGGCTGAAGGCGCTGGGCTGGCATCTGCAGTTTTACCTCGACCTGCCGAAAATGCCGCAGGCGGAAGAACAGCTTTCACAGCTGAAGATCGACATCGTGATCGACCATTTCGCGCGCTGTCCTGCGGCCGATGGCATCACGTCGGCAGCATTTCAGTCACTGCTGCGCCTGGTCGTCCGCGACCACTGCTGGGCCAAGATCATGGGGCCGTACTTCGTGTCGAAAAATGCGCCGCTGTACCCGGAAGTCACGCCAATGGCGCGGGCGATGGTGGCTGCAGCGCCGGACCGCATCGTCTGGGGCAGCGACTGGCCGCACCCGGGCGCGCGCGCGCTGATGCCCGAGGATGATGTGCTGGCCGATCTGCTGGCGCAGTGGGTGCCGGATGAACAGCAGCGGCGCAAGGTGCTGGTGGACAATCCGGCGCGGCTCTACGGTTTCTAAAAATATTCAATAAAAACAAATACTTAAATAAATTTACAGGATGGGCAGGATATTCAGGATAGAACCTCGGGCACTTCTGTTTTGAAGGTTTTAATCCTGAACATCCTGCCCATCCTGTTAATTCAAGTTTTTCTACGACTTCCCGCTGTCGCCGCCATGTTCGCGATCGAGCTTGCGCAGATACTCGAGCTTGTCGGCGATCTTTGCTTCGAGTCCGCGATCCGTCGGCTCGTATAAACCCGGCGGCTTCATGCCGTCGGGCAGGTAATTCTCTCCGGCGGCGTAGGCGCCGGGATCATCGTGGGCATAACGGTATTCGCGGCCGTAGCCCAGTTCCTTCATCAGCTTGGTCGGCGCGTTGCGCAGGTGCTCCGGTACCGGACGCGAGGCGTCGTTGCGGACCAGATCCTTGGCCCGGTTCCACGCCATGTAGGCGGCATTGCTTTTGGGCGCGACGGCGAGATACAGCACCGCCTGCGCCAGCGCGAGCTCGCCTTCGGGCGAACCGAGACGTTCATAGGTTTCGCAGGCATCGAGCGTAACGCGCAACGCACGCGGATCCGCGAGTCCGATGTCCTCCACGGCCATCCGAATCAGCCGGCGCCCGACATACAGCGGATCGGCACCACCATCGAGCATGCGGGTCATCCAGTACAGCGCGGCATCCGGCGCCGAGCCGCGCACCGACTTGTGCAGCGCCGAGATCTGGTCGTAGAAAGCGTCGCCGCCCTTGTCGAAACGACGCAGGCTCTGCGTCAAGGTCTCCTTGACGAACGCTTCGTCCACCGCATTGCGCCGGCCCTGCGCTGCCGCGGTGGCCACCTGCTCCACCAGGTTCAGCAGGCGTCGCGCGTCGCCGTCGGCGTAAGCCACCAGGCTGGCCAACGCCTCTGGCGATAAATCCAATGAAAACAATGACTTGCCTATGGCCCGCTGGACCAGACCAGCGAGATCGTCGGCGGTCAGCGGTTGCAGCACGTACACCGCGGCGCGCGAGAGCAGCGCGCTATTGACCTCAAACGACGGATTTTCGGTGGTGGCGCCGATGAAGGTGATCAGTCCCTGCTCGACAAAGGGCAGGAAGGCATCCTGCTGCGATTTGTTGAAGCGGTGCACCTCATCCACAAACAGGATGGTGCGCCGGCCGGACTGCTGCAGCACGACCTCGGCGCGGGCCACGGCCTCACGGATTTCCTTGACGCCGGCGAGCACCGCCGAGATCGCGATGAACTCGGCATCGAAAGACTGCGCCATCAGCCGCGCCAGCGTGGTCTTGCCGACACCCGGTGGCCCCCACAGGATCATCGAGTGCGGCTTGCCGGCCTCGAAGGCAAGACGCAGCGGCTTGCCCGGACCGAGCAGATGCTGCTGTCCGGCGACTTCGTCGAGGGTGCGCGGCCGCATGCGCTCGGCCAGCGGCGCCTCGGGTGCCCGTTTAGCGAACAGGTCGCTCACGCAAGTCTATTCGGTGATCACGTCGGCGCCCTTGGGCGGCGTGAAACGGAACAGCTCGGTGGGCAGCTTGGGATTGCGCTCCACATCGGCGAAGGTGATCACCGTGACCTGACCGAACTGGTCGCGCAATTCCATCGCCTCCAGGCCCGATTTGCCGAAGCCCATGCGGATGCGCTCGAAGATGGTTTCACGGTTTTTGGGCACGGCCTCGAGCCAGTCCAGTCCCTTGTCAGAACCGAGATTTTTCAGCGTGAAATCGCGCTCCAGCTCGTTGCTGCCGGCGAGCAGCGCGGCGGGGGTCGCCCCCAGCGCGCGGTCGAGCTTGCGCACGGTGACCTGGTTGAGATCCTTGTCGTGGATCCACAGCCGCGAGCCGTCGCCGACAATCACCTGCTCATAGGGTTTCTGGTAATCCCACCGGAACTTGCCCGGCCGGGAGAACTGCATCACGCCCTGGGCCTGCTGCAAGGGCTTCAGGTTCTTGTCGAGCACCATCTGCGCGAAACGCGCGCGCAGGGTCTGGGTCTGGCCCAGAAAATTTTTCAGCGCCTCGGTGGCTGACGCTGCGGCCACCGCCGGCGCCAGCAGGCACAGCAATGCCAGCAGCCGGATCATGGGTTGCGGCGGATGCGTTCGATGTTGGCGATGCGCCCCGAACGCAGCGTCACCGTGGTCAGGTGGGGATTGGCCGGTGTGGGGTAGTAGTAAAAGGTCTTCACGCCATCGCGGGGATTGTCAAGGGACTGGTGGTCGGGCCGGCCGGCGCGCAGCACCAGTTCACCCTCGGTCATGCCGTGCTCGAGGCGGATGTAGACATCGAATGCCATGCCCCGCGGCGCTTCCGGTTGGGCCATCACGGGCACGCTCAGGACAATACAGCAGAGGATCATCAGGACGCCGGACAAGACAGCAAGAACGCCCGGCAGCCCCCGGCGTTTACCGGCGCTCACTCGGCTTCGCCCTGCGGCGCCGGCGCCAGCACTTCACGGTTGCCGTTGGCCTGCATCGGCGACACCAGTCCGGAGTGCTCCATCTGCTCGATCAGCCGGGCAGCCCGGTTGTAGCCGATGCGCAGGTGGCGCTGCACCAGGGAAATCGAAGGCCGCCGGGTTTTCAGCACCACGGCGACAGCCTGGTCATACAGGGGATCGGCCTCTCCGTCGGCTCCGCCCTCGCCGCCATCGATGGCGCCTTCACTCGCCGCCTCGGGACTTTCAAGCACTTCGTCCACGTACTGCGGTTTGGCCAGGCTCTTGAGATGCTCGACCACCTTGTGCACTTCACGGTCATCGACGAAGGCGCCGTGCACGCGCTGGGGATAGCCCTGGCCCGGCGGCAGGAACAGCATGTCGCCCTGGCCCAGCAGCGCTTCAGCCCCCATCTGGTCAAGGATGGTCCGCGAATCGACCTTGGCCGAGACCTGGAACGCGATCCGGGTGGGAATATTGGCCTTGATCAGGCCGGTAATGACATCCACCGAAGGGCGCTGTGTGGCCAGGATCAGGTGGATGCCGGCGGCCCGCGCCTTCTGCGCGAGACGGGCAATCAGCTCCTCGACTTTCTTGCCGACGACCATCATCAGGTCGGCCAGTTCGTCGATGACCACCACGATCAGCGACATTTCGAGCAGCGGTACCGGATTGTCTGGCGTCGAGGCAATCGGGTTGTTCAGCGGCGTCTTGTTCTTGATCGCCTCGCGCACCTTCTGGTTGAAGCCCGCCATGTTGCGTACGCCCAGGGCC
>JAJTHX010000273.1 GCA_021300125.1 Betaproteobacteria bacterium
ACCAAACAAAAACGCCGTCCGCATGCGGACGGCGTTTTTGTTTGGTGAACCGCTTCAGATTGCTTCGGCGACCGCCTTGCCGAGATCCGCGGTCATGGCCTTGCCGCCAAGGTCCGGCGTCTTCGGCCCTTGCCTGAGCGCGGTTTCGATGGCCTTCACAACGGCAGCGCCGGCATCCTCGCAGCCGAGGTGATCGAGCATCATCGCGCCGGCCCAGATCATGCCCACCGGGTTGGCGATCTTTTTGCCGTAGATGTCGGGCGCCGAGCCGTGCACCGGCTCAAACAGCGAGGGGAATTTCTTTTCCGGGTTCATGTTGGCCGAGGGCGCGATGCCGATGGTGCCGGTGGCCGCGGGCCCGAGGTCGGAGAGGATGTCGCCGAACAGGTTGGAGGCGACCACCACGTCGAACCAGTCCGGGTGCATCACGAAATGCGCGCTCAGGATGTCGATGTGGTACTGGTCGGTTTTGACTTCCGGGTATTTCGCCGCCATTTCCTTCACGCGCTCGTCCCAATACGGCATCGAGATCGAGATGCCGTTGGATTTGGTCGCCGAGGTCAGGTGTTTCTTCGGGCGCTTGTTCGCCAGCTCGTAGGCGAACTTCAGGATGCGGTCGACACCGTGGCGCGAGAAAATCGCCTGCTGGGTGACGAACTCGCGCTCGGTGCCGCCGAACATGCGGCCGCCGACGGAGGAGTATTCGCCTTCGCTGTTCTCGCGCACCACCCAGAAATCAATGTCGCCGGGCTTGCGGTCGGCGAGCGGGCACTTCATGCCCGGCATCAGGCGTACCGGGCGCAGGTTGACGTACTGGTCATAGCCGCGGCGGAAGGGGATCAGCAGGCCCCACAGCGAAATGTGGTCGGGGATCATCGCCGGCCAGCCGACTGCGCCGAAGTAGACCGCGTCATGTTTCTCGAGCTGCTGCAGGCCGTCATCCGGCATCATCTTGCCGTGCTTGGCGTGGTAGTCGCAGCTCCAGTCGTATTCGTCGAACTTGAACTGGATGCCGAACTTGCGGCCGGCAGCTTCCAGGACGCGAAGGCCTTCCGGCATCACTTCCTTGCCGATGCCGTCACCGGGAATCACGGCGATGCGGAACGTTTTCATGTGCGGTTTTCCTCCAGTGATCCGGCGCATCCGTGCCGGCTGAACCAAAACAAAGGGCAGCCGCAGGGGCTGCCCTTGTCATCGGCAGGGACGTGCATCAAGCCGCAGCTTTGGCCTTGGCCGGGGTGCGCTTGCCGTATTTCTGGTTGAATTTCTCGACCCGGCCGGCGGTGTCGAGGATCTTCTGCTTGCCGGTGTAGAACGGGTGGCAGGCCGAGCAGACCTCAACCTGCAGGTCCTTGGCCATGGTCGAGCGGGTTTGCCACTTGTTGCCGCAGCTGCAAGTGACTGAAATTTCAAGGTATTCGGGGTGAATGTCGGCTTTCATCGCATCATCCTGGCGCATGGACCCGCTGTCAGTGCGGGAAACCTGTAATTATCTCTGAAAGCACCTTTTCCGGCAAGTCCGGGATTCAGCGGATGATCAGGCCGGCAATCTGGCCGCTGCGCACGATTTTCTGCCCCCAGACCGGGTCGACCAGGCCGAAACTGGAGCCGGCGAAGGTGCGGTTGCCATAGGTATTGTGCTGGACGTAGTAAATCTCTCCGGCGCGCGTGTCGAGGCGGATCGAGCCGCTGTCTCCGGCAAAGCCGCGCAGCTCATGTCGCCCCGGGGGCAGCTCAATGCGCAGGTAGGTACCGCGGTAGGTCGCGCCGATCGGCTCGTCGCCAAGGACTACAGGTGCGATGAAACCGGGCTCGAGGGGCGGGCGGGCGAGGTAGACCACGGCTTTGCCAGGCACCGGCTCGAAGCGTTTGGCGACGGCATCCTCCGGGGGGGGCGGCAATTGGGCGCAGCCCGCCAACGTCAGCATGAGCAATACAACAAACGGGATTCGGGTCATGGAGAGCTCCTGAATCATTTTTAAATCATGGGGTTACAGAACTTGACGGGTAACGGGGGACCGTCCGTGTTGGAACGCTCGTGGAATAAACAGTTTCCGCTGCGGGCGCATTCCCTGGGTTGCAGTAAGCGCATGGCGAAAGGCGCAGGGTCTGGCCTGGTCGGCTGCCGAAGGCCTGAGCGGTAAAAAACGCCCCGGCCACGCAGCAAACTCATCAAGAGGCAGGCTGCAATTCCGGTGCCGGCGCCGGCGGGCGGTAAAACTTGAGCGGAGAATCCGCGACGTCAGCCGCGGCGCATCGAGTCGAAGAAATCGGCGTTGCTTTTGGTGGCGCGAACCTTGTCGAGCAGGAATTCGGTGGCCTCCAGTTCGTCCATCGGGTAGAGCAGCTTGCGCAGGACCCAGATTTTCTGCAGCACGTCCTTGGGCACCAGCAGCTCCTCGCGGCGGGTGCCGGAGCGGTTGACGTTGATTGCCGGGAAAATGCGTTTTTCATACATGCGCCGGTCAAGATGGATTTCCATGTTGCCGGTGCCCTTGAATTCCTCGTAGATCACGTCGTCCATGCGCGAACCGGTGTCGATCAGCGCGGTGGCGAGGATGGTCAGAGAGCCGCCTTCCTCGACGTTGCGCGCGGCGCCGAAGAAGCGCTTCGGGCGCTGCAGCGCGTTGGCGTCGACACCGCCGGTCAGCACCTTGCCCGAAGCCGGAACCACGGTGTTGTAGGCGCGGGCAAGACGGGTGATCGAGTCGAGCAGGATCACCACGTCCTTCTTGTGCTCGACCAGGCGCTTGGCTTTTTCGATGACCATCTCGGCGACCTGCACATGGCGCGCCGCGGGTTCGTCGAAGGTGGAGGACAGCACCTCGCCCTTGACCGAGCGCTGCATCTCGGTGACCTCTTCCGGCCGTTCATCGATCAGCAGAACGATCAGCACCACTTCGGGATGATTCGACGTGATGGCGTGGGCGATATGCTGCATCAGCACGGTCTTGCCGGCCTTCGGCGGAGACACGATCAGGCCGCGCTGGCCCTTGCCGATGGGGGCGATGATGTCGATGATGCGGCCGGTGAAGTTTTCCTCGGCCTTGATGTCGCGTTCGAGCTTGAGGTGTTCGGTCGGGTGATACGGCGTCAGGTTCTCGAACAGGATCTTGTTCTTCGAGTTCTCGGGCGAGTCGTCGTTGACCTTGTCGACCTTGACCAGCGCGAAGTAGCGCTCCCCTTCCTTGGGGGTACGGATTTCACCCTCGATGGTGTCGCCCGTGTGCAAGTTGAAGCGGCGGATCTGCGAGGGGGAGACATAGATGTCGTCGGTGCCGGCGAGGTAGGACGTGCCCGGAGAGCGCAGGAAGCCGAAGCCGTCTGGCAGCACCTCCAGCGTGCCGCCGCCGAAGATCGACTCGCCCGTTTGCGCCTGGTTTTTCAGCAGCGCGAAGATCAGTTCCTGCTTGCGCAGGCGGTTGGCGCCGTCGATCTCGTTCTTGACGGCCATG
>JAJTHX010000234.1 GCA_021300125.1 Betaproteobacteria bacterium
CGTGCATCATCTCCACCGCGCAGCAGGCCAGCCCGAAGGTCATCGGCCACAGCGAGCCGGTGCGCGTCCAGTTCACCAGCGCGTCCACCGAGGTGGTGAAGAATCCGCGCTCGCTCAGGTCCTGGTTGATGGCTTCAACGGCACCCATGAATCATCTCCCCACAAACCGGCCAAGGCCCGCATTCGGCGCCTCAGCGCCACAGCGGCAAGCTTCACCTTCCGGGCGTCGGCGCCCGAAAACGCTCGCCCGAGCGTCGATCCCCGCAAGCGGGGCCCCTCGCCGCATGGCTCGCATTTTCACTCCCACTCCAACGCCCCCTTCTTCCACTCATACACAAAACCAACCACCAGAATGGCAAGAAAGATCAGCATGGATACGTAACCGAACATCCCGATCTCCTGCAGCACCACGGCCCAGGGGAAAAGGAAGGCGATTTCGAGGTCGAACAGGATGAACAGGATGGCGACGAGGTAGTAGCGCACGTCGAAACGCATGCGCGCGTCTTCGAAGGCTTCGAAGCCGCACTCGTAGGGCGACAGTTTCTGCGCGTCGGGCTTGTTCGAACCGACGAGGCGGCTCACCACCCAGCCACCGATGACCGGGCCCAGCCCGAAGGCTGCACCCACGGCAAGGAACATCAGAATCGGAAAATATCCGTCGAGCATGTGCTGTTTTCTGCGACGCCCTGCAGCTGGACTGCTCAGGCCGGAAGGGCCGGCCGCCCTGCTACCCAAACTCTGGTGTCGACGGAGAGACTCGAACTCTCACGGCTTTCGCCACCGCCCCCTCAAGACGGCGTGTCTACCAATTCCACCACGTCGACGCGGTACTGCTGCGGCGGCTCGCGCCACCGCCTGCTGCTGAGGATTACTTCGGCAACTCTGCCGGTTTCGCCGGCGCCGAAGGCACCGGAATCACCGGGGCCGGCACGGACGAGGGAACCGGAACCTGCGAAGCCGGCGACTCCGACTTGGCCGGATCCGCGGCCTTGTTCATCACGCCTTCGCTTTCCTTGCCCTTGCCCACAAACACCGTCAGGGCAATGCTGGTCAGGAAAAAGATCGTGGCCAGGATCGCCGTCGAGCGGCTCAGGAAGTTGGCCGAGCCCGAGGCGCCGAACATGCTGCCCGAGGAACCGCCGCCGAAGGCCGCGCCCATGTCGGCGCCCTTGCCATGCTGCAGCAGCACCAGCGCGACGATGGCGATTGCGGCCGCCACATGAATCACCAGCAACAGAATTTCCATGACCTTCCTTTGCCTTTCTCTTTCTTAGTGCCGAACTGCTGAACGGCAGATCGCCACAAATTCTTCAGCCACCAGCGACGCGCCGCCGATCAGGCCGCCGTCGATATCCGGCATCGTGAACAGCTCCCCGGCATTGCCGGCTTTCACGCTGCCGCCATACAGAATCCGCACGGCCGCCGCGGCTGCACCATCACGCGCCGCCACCCGGCCGCGGATGAAAGCATGCACCGCCTGCGCCTGCTCCGGCGTAGCGGTCTTGCCGGTGCCGATCGCCCATACCGGCTCGTAGGCAATCACCGCACGGCCCAGCGCCGCCGCACCCGCCTTGTCCAGCACCGCATCCAGCTGCCGGGCCACCACCGCCTCGGTCGTGCCCGCCTCGCGCTCGGCCAGCGTCTCGCCGACACACAGCACTGGCATCAGCCCGGCCTGTTGGGCGGCGACGAACTTGTCCGCCACCCCGGCATCGGTATCGCCGAACAGCGCGCGGCGTTCCGAATGGCCGACGATGACCAGACTGCAGCCGAAATCGCCCAGCATCGCCGCCGACACCGCGCCGGTATAGGCACCGTTGCCGAACGCACATACATCCTGGGCGCCCAGCGCGACACGGGAACCCCGCAACGCCTGCCGCACCTGGGCCAGATAGGGATACGGGGGGCACACCGCGCAATCGAAGCCGCTCATGGACTGCAGAGCAGGCAACAAGCCCTCCAAAAGCTTGGCGTTGCCGGCGTGGCTGCCATTCATCTTCCAGTTGCCTGCAACGAACTTGACCCGCATTTCCGGCCCGACCTGAATAAACCGCAGAATTTTAACGGCTCAGGGGGGTTCGGTCAAACCGAAGCCCCGCCTGCTGCAACGCGAGAACCCTATGAATTTGAAGGGAAAAGTGCCGTTTGCGCGGAATCCGCGGCAGAACCGCGCCGGGCACACACACGCTGCAGCACCGCCGGCTTCGGCTGGGCGAAGAAACCGGCCTCGTAGGCCACCACATCCAGCGCCGGACGCACCACCTCAAGCAGCTCCCCCGAGCGCAGCAGGAAATCGGGATTCGACGGCCGGCCATGGCGCTCATTGCCCACTGCAAAGGTCTCGTAGATGAACACACCGCCGGGTGCGACCGCCGCCACCAGCGCCGCAAACAAAGGCCGGTGCAGATAATTCGTCACCACCACCGCATCGAAACTCTGCCCGCCATACGGCCAGGGCCCGCCCTCGAGATCGGCACACCGTGCCGAGATCCCCGGCACCGTCGCCAGCGCCGCAATCGCCGCGGCATCCCGGTCCACCGCCGTCACCGCATGGCCTGCCGCCGCGAACAGGCGGGCGTGGCGGCCGCTGCCGCAGGCCACATCCAGCACGCGCGAGCCCGGCCGCAGCAGCGGCGCCCAGCGCAGCACCCAGGGCGAGGCCGCCAGTCCCTGATGTCCGTCCATTCCGCAATCCTCAAAAAAAAGCATTGTAATCAAATACATCCCGATGCCGGCAGGGGCGGTCGCCCGACCCGGCCGCCGGCCTTGCTTCCGGACGCCAAACTCTTCTAGGCTAGCGACGCGGCGCGAGAACACCACAACCACACCGGACCGCAGCCGCAACCGCAGCGCAAACCCACAGGGAGGAGACCCATGTTCTTGCGCATCCTGGTATCGCTGTTGCCGTTGATTCTCGCCGCGCCCGTTTTCGCCCAGGCGCCTTACCCGGTCAAACCCATCCGCATGGTCATCCCCTACCCGCCCGGCGGCGGCACCGACACGCTGGGCCGGCCGATCGCGCGGCTGCTCGGCGAACGTCTCGGCCAGAACATCCTGATCGACAACCGCGGCGGCGCCTCCGGCATGGTCGGCGCCGAAATCGTCGCGCGCAGCCCGGGCGACGGCTACACCCTGCTGATGAGCACCTCGGGCGAAGTCGCGCTCAACGTCGCGCTGTATCCGAAGATGAACTACGACCCGGTCAAGGATTTCGCACCGGTGTCCCAGGTCGGCATCTCGCCGCTGGTGCTGGTGGTGCACCCCTCGCTGCCGGCGAAGGACGTGCGCGACTACATCGCGCTCGCCAAACGCCAGCCCGGCGCGCTCAGCTATTCCTCCATCGGCGCGGGCAGCGCGCAGCACATCGCCGGCGAATGGATGAAACTGCTCAACAACATCAATATCATCCATGTCGCCTACAAGGGCGGCGGCCCGCAGATGATCGACCTGCTCGGCGGCCACTCGCCCAGCGCCTTCCTCGCGCTGCCGGTGGCCGCACCCAACATCAAGAGCGGCAAGGTGCGCGCCATCGGCATGACCTCGGCGCAGCGCGCCGCGGCCTTCCCCGAAGTGCCGACCTTCGCCGAATCGGGCATGCCCGGCTTCGAAGTCAGCCAGTGGTGGGCCATCTTCGTGCCGCGCGGCACTGCCGGCGACATCATCCACCGCCTGCACCACGAGATTGCCGCCATTGTCAAAACCGCCGACATGCGCGAACGCATGGCCGCACTTGGCGCCGACCCGGTGGGCGGCACGCCGGAACAGCTGGCGGAACTGGTGCGCAGCGAAATCGCGAAGTTCAGGAAAATCGTCAACGACGCCAAGATCACGCTGAACTAGCGAAGATTCCGGGCCGTAGCGAGCGATGCGAGGGCAAGGAGCACGGCGCGCAGGAGTCGAGACATATCAATTGCGATAGGCGAGACTCCGAGCACCGCGCGACGCCGCCATCGCGTCGCGCAGTAGGCCTACACCACCCGGATGTTCTTGAACTGCCAGGGGTCGGAGGCGTCGAGATCTTCCGGGAAGGGATGGTTGCGGCCCTGCAGCGGCGTCCAGTCGGAGTACACGCCGACGACCTTGCCCAGATAGGGATTGGCCACCTCGAGCACGCGGCGGTAATCCATGTCGTCCGGATCAATGATGCCGGCGTCCGGATTTTCCATCGCCCACACGATGCCGCCGAGCACGCCGGCGGCCACCTGCAGGCTGGTCGCGTTGTTGTAGGGCGCGAGCTGGCGCGCCTCTTCAATCGTCAGCTGCGAACCGAACCAGTACGCCCCCCGCTTGTGGCCGAGCAGCAGCGCACCGAGTTCATCCACGCCCTCGACGATTTCGTCGCGCAGCAGGCGGCGCTGTTCCTGGCCCACCCAGTTGCGGCCGGCAAGCTCATGCACTGAAAGCACGGTGTCATCGCAGGGGTGATAGGAGTAATGGCAGGTCGGGCGATAGACCACCTGCCCGCCCTGCTTCACGGTCAGGTAATCCGAAATCGAGATCGCCTCGCCGTGGGTGATCAAAAAGCCGTGGAAAGCGCCGGCCATCGGCGTCCAGGTGCGCACCTTGACCGACGCGCCGGGCCGGTTGAGATAGATCGCCGCCTTGCAGCCGTAGTCGTGCTGCATGCCCTCGGGCGGGAAATGCTTTTCATGCGAACCCCAGCCCAGCTCGCAGGGCTGTGAACCCTCGCCGATGAAGCCGTCCACCGACCAGGTGTTGACGAATTCGCCGGGGCGCTTGCGCTGCTTCGGCACCTGGGTGTCGCGCTCGGAGCAATGGATGGACTTCACGCCCAGCGCCATCGCCAACTGCGCCCATTCCGCCTTCGACTTTGGCTCCGTGGTGCGGCCGAGAATGTCGCGCGCGAGGTTGACCAGCCCCTGCTTTACCCAGTGCGAAATCAGCCCGGGATTGGCGCCGTGGGTCGGGATTACCGTCGGGCCCTTGGGGAATTTCTTGCGCAGCTCGAGCACTTCCTCGCGCTGGCCGTAGTTGGAGCGTGCCGACACCGTGACCGACTGGTCGGTATAACCGCCGGCCCAGGGCTCGATGCAGGAATCGGTGTAGAGAATGCCGCGCTCGCAGCAGAACTCGATCAGCGCCGAGCTCGCCACATCCACCGACAGATTGATCAGCAAATCGCCGCGATCAAGGCGCGGCCCGAGAATCGCGCGGTAGTTCTCGCGCGTTAGCGGATTGATCTCGTAACGGATGCCGAAACTCTCGGCTTCGGCGCGGCCGCGGTCATGGGCGGTGATGATGGAGATGCGGTCCCTCGGCATGTCGATGTGGCGCAGCAGGAGCGGAAGGACGCCCTGCGCGACCGAGCCGAAGCCGATGAAAACGATTTTCCCGTCGAATTTGAAAAACTTGGGATGCGCCATTTCATAAACTGGATGGGTCGTTTTTCGGGAGCCGCGAGTGTAACAACTTTTGCCCGGCGCGCACAGCAAACACCATGCCCGCGGAGCACGCGCCGGCGCTGGCTATAATGGCCGCATCCTGCAGGCCCCATCACACCACGACGCCGGCCGCGGCACAGCCGCCGACCGGCGCCACCCGGGAGGAGAATCATGCCCGACACCCGCAGCCCCGCGCCCGCCTCGCCTGCCGCGCAGACCGTGGCCGAACTGCTGCGCCGCGCGCGCGCCGCGCAGGCCGTTGCCGCACGCTACAGCCAGGCGCAGCTCGACGAACTCGCCACCGCCGCCGGCTGGGCGATCATGGAACCCTCGCGCAACCGCCGGCTCGCCGAACTTGCCGTGCGCGACACCGGCCTCGGCAGCATCGAAGACAAGATCAACAAGAACCACCGCAAGACGCTGGGCCTGATGCGCGACCTGCAGGGCGCGATCTCCACCGGCGTGCTACGCGAAATTCCCGAACTTGGGCTCACCGAAATCGCGCGCCCGGTGGGTGTGGTGGCTGCCGTGGTGCCCTCGACCAACCCCGGCGCCACCCCCGCCAACAACATCATCAACGCGGTGAAGTGCGGCAACGCGGCGATCCTCTCGCCCTCGCCCAAGGGCTTTTCCACCTCGGCGCTGCTGCTTGAATTCATCCACGCCGAGTTCGAACGCATCGGCGCCCCCAAGGATCTGGTGCAGACCCTGCCCAACCCGGTGACCAAGGAACTGTCGCAGGAACTGATGAAGCAGTGCGACCTCGTTGTCGTCACCGGCTCGCAGGCCAATGTGCGCGCCGGCTACTCCAGCGGCACGCCCGCGCTGGGCGTGGGCGCCGGCAACGTGGCGGTGATCGTGGACGACAGCGCCGACCTTGACGACGCCGCGCAAAAAATCATGCGCTCGAAGATTTTCGACCACGCCACGAGCTGCTCGTCGGAAAACAGCGTGATCATCCACGCCGCGGTGTACGACGCCATGCTCGCCGCGCTGGCCAGACAGGGCGGCGTGCTGCTCGACGCCGGCGAAAAGGCCACGCTGCAGGCGGCCATGTTTCCCGGCGGCAAGCTCTCGCCCGCAGTCACCGCGCAGCCGGTGGCGCGCATCTGCGCCGTGGCCGGCCTCAACCGCCCCGCCGCAGTGGCGGCGAAATGCCTGATGGTGGAAGAAAGCGGCTTCGGCCGCGACGCACCCTTCTCCGGCGAAAAACTCTCGCCGGTGATGGCGCTCTACAAGGCGCGCGACTTCGACCACGCCTTTGACATCCTCCAATCGATCTACGCCTGGCAGGGCAACGGCCACTCCTGCGGCATCCACACCCGCAACGACGCCCACATCCGGCGGCTGGGGCTGGAGATGACCGTGTGCCGCGTCATCGTCAACCAGGCCCACGCCATCGCCAACGGCGGCAACTTCGACAACGGCCTGCCCTTCTCGCTGACCATGGGCTGCGGCACCTGGGGGCGCAACAGCTTTTCGGAAAACCTCAACTACCGCCACTTCATGAACACCACCCGCATCGTGCGCACCATCCCGCCGCGCGAACCCTCGGTGGACGAGATCTTCGGCAGCTACCGGAAGAAATACGGGGCCTGAAAGCCACATTTACAGGATGGTCAGGATGAACAGGATTAAACCCGGTGACAGTCAGCCTGATGTATTTATCCTGATGATCCTGTCGATCCTGTAAATCACGTTTTTACAGTTCTGAACCTTGCGCACGATCCGCCACCTCGTTGACCTGCAAGCCCGCGAGCGCCCCGACGCCACCTGGCTGATCGCCCCCGAAACCGGGGCGACGATGGATTTCGCGCAGCTGCAACGCGACTCGCGCGACCTCACCCGCTTTCTGCTCGGCCGCGGCCTGCAACCGGGCGACAAGGTCGCGCTGATGCTGCACAACGGCTACCAGACCGCGCGGCTCCTGATCGGGGTGATGTACGGCGGCTTCATGGTGGCGCCGCTCAACCTGCTGGCGCAGCCCTCGCAGCTCACCTACGTGCTGGAACATTCCGACACCCGGCTGGTGTTCACCAGCGCCGAATTCGAGCCGCGCCTGCGCGAGGCCCTCGCCGGCATCGCGCGCGGGATCGCGGTGGTGGTGATTGACCCGGACGCCACCGACATCCTCGACCGCAGCGCGCTGCCCGAGGCGGCGCTGCCCGCAGTGACCGAGACCGACGACGCGCTGCTGATGTACACCTCGGGCACCACCGGCAAACCCAAGGGCTGCGTGCTCTCGCAGCGCAGTGTGTGCGCCGGCGGCGAATTCACCAGCGCGGCGCACGGCCTCGGCGCGCAGGACCGCGTGCTCTGCGCGATGCCGCTCTACCACATCAACGGCCAGATCGTGACCACGGTGGCGCCGCTCACCCACGGCGGCAGCGTGGTGATGCCGCACCGCTTCAGCGTGAGCCACTACTGGCGGCAGGTGGCCGAACACCGCTGCACCTGGATCAACGTGGTGCCGACGATCATTGCCTACCTGCTCAACGCGCCCACCCCGCGCGAACTCGGGCTCGACGTGTCGCGGGTGAAATTCTGCCGCTCGGCATCCGCCCCGCTGCCGCCGGAACTGCACCGCGCATTCGAGGACAAATTCGGCATCGGCATCATCGAAACCTTCGGCATGACCGAGACCAACGCGCCCTGCTTCACCAACCCGCTCGACCCCGCGCGGCGCAAGATCGGCAGCCCCGGCACCGCCTTTGGCAACGAGGCCAAGGTGATCGACCCCGCCACCGGCCGCGAACAGCCGCGCGACGTGCCCGGCGAGCTGATGATCCGCGGCGACAACGTGATGACCGGCTACTACAAAGACCCGGAGACCACCGCCCAAACCCTGGAGCCCGACGGCTGGCTGCACAGCGGCGACCTCGGCTACATGGACGAAGACGGCTTTGTCTTCGTCACCGGCCGCATCAAGGAACTGATCATCAAGGGCGGCGAGAACATCGCCCCGCGCGAGATTGACGAAGCCCTGCTCAAACACCCTGCCGTGCTCGAAGCCGCCGCCGTGGGCATCCCCGACCCGAGCTACGGCCAGGAAATCCTCGCCTGCGTGGTGCTCAAGCCGGGCGCCGACTGCACGGTGGAATCACTCAGCGCATTCGCCACACAGGAACTCGGCAAATACAAAACCCCGAAAACCATCCGCTTCGTCAGCGAACTGCCCAAGGGACCCTCGGGCAAGGTGCAGCGGCTGAAGCTGCTCGACGACTGATCCGCAGCACAAGCTGGATCAGCCCGCCGCTTCAGCCCAGATAATCACGCAGACTGACGATCTGAATGCCTTGATAGCGGCGCAGCGCCAGCAAGGCCTTGTCGCCGGTGACGATCACCCCGGCGTTGCCGGCCACCGCACATTCCAAGATGCGGTTATCGGGCTCATCGGCCACAACCGCCAACCGCTGCCGCGGCCTGACCAGCGTACCGAGGTCCGCCAGAAACACCGCAACATGTGCGAGTTCCTCCGCGTCGCGCGAGAACTTGCGGCTAAGAACATCAAGCAGCTCATCGATGATGGGGCGGGAAATGATCAACTCATCCTGCTCCGCCACAATGCGCTCCAGCGCAGCTTCACCCTGGCCGCCCGGGAACACCAGGGCAGCCACCAGCACATTGGTGTCGAATACGACCTTCAATCGCGCAGGTAACGATCGAGATCGGCTTCGGTAAGCAACCCTTTGTCGCGTGCGCAGCGGCTCCAGTAACCCTGCAGCCCGCGCAACTCCTGCCGACGCCTTTCGATGCGCACCTGGCGCAGCGCATCCTGAATCACTCCGCTGAGCGTCTTGCCCTCGGATTTTGCGATGGCCTCGACATCACGCGCCAAATCGGCGGGCAGGGAGATGGTTTTCTTGACGGCGGTGGCCATGAGTCACCTCGATAGGCGGTTTGTATTAAAGCGGGTGCTTTGCATCAGCAAGGCGTCCGGTAGGAATTAATCATACCGGCCCAATCGGGCCTGGCACAACTGCTCATGTATTGGCCCGATGCTGCCAACATGGCCAAGCTGCGCCAGCCGCATGACGGCCATCACCCCAAACGTGGAATGCAAAAAATACTCAATTAAATCAATGACTTAAATAAAAACGCCGAGGGCAGCGCAAGCTGCGCCCGGCGTTGTGGCTGCGCCCGTGCCCGCGCATCCGCGCGGGCCGGACTGCGGGATTACTCCACCGTGATGTTGGTCGCCCGCGCCAGCTTGGTGAAGCGCTCGACCTCGCTGCGGATATGCGCGGCGAACTGCTCGGGCGTGCCGCCCACCGGATCAAAGCC
>JAJTHX010000326.1 GCA_021300125.1 Betaproteobacteria bacterium
GCGGCGTGCGGGGTGGGGCGTTACAGCGGACGGCTGGGGTTGCAGTCGGTGCTGTAGGCCTTGAGCAGGTCCTGCTCGATGTGGGTGCGCCGGTCGGGGTCGTCGTGCAGGTGCACGCACAGGCAGTTGGCGCCGAATTCCATGAAACGGTCGGGCAGGCTCGCCGCGTTGAAGGTGCTGGCGAGGTTGTCAGTCTGGCCGATGAAGATGGGGTTGTGGCGCGGGCGCAGGTGCGCGCCCTTGATGACGCGGCGTTCGGTGACGAAGTAAACGCCGCCCATCGGGTTGAACTGGGTGTCGAGCGACCACACCATGAAGGAATACTGCTGCCCGGATTTGCCGGTGAAGAGGATGCTGCCTTTTTTCATGGCGGGTCCGCGGGCCTCAGGCGTCGAATGCGCGCTGCGCGGCGTCGGCGGTGTCGGCGGCCAGGGTCCAGTCGGCGGGGCTGATCAGGCCCTGGTCGCTGGACTGCATCAGCGCGGCGAGCAGCACCAGGTGCTGGTGGTCGAAGGCGGCCACTTCAGCGCGCCGGAACGAGGCGCTGCGGCCGACATAGGCGGCGAGGATGCGCGTGAGCAGCCGCGCCTGGATCAGCGCGGGGTTGCGGCACACCGCCTTCACCGCGGCTTCGAGCGGGTTGCCGGCGAGGGTGTCGGTGATGTCGCGGGTGACCGCGCGCAGTTCCTCGATGAACATCCGGAACGACAGGGTTTCAACCGAGGAGCGTGTGTGCATGGGCAGTTCGAGTGTGGCGTTCATGGGGTCTCAGAGGTCGAAGCGTTTGGACAGCACATCGCTCGCCACCACGCAGGCGGTGCCGAGCAGGATGGCGATGACCATCGCGAAAATGGAAAACTGGCCGTCGATATCGGCCGCGTTGCTGAGCAGCGGCGCAAGTGATTTGCCGCCGATCAGCGCGCCAACGGCGCCGATGATCATGGCGACAACCGCGCCGCGGTGGTGGTGGAGGTCAAAAAAGCGGGCACCTGCCCAGCCGACGATGGCGCCGGCGAGCAGCCAGAGCATGATGTTCATTGCGGTCTCCAGAAATGCAGCGTGCGCCGGTGGGGGGAGGTAACAGCGCGAGCCCGTGCAGAATGCACGCCAGCGTTGGAGCGGCAGGCCGGACCAGTATGGGGCCGCAGGCCCCGCTTGTCCGATTTATCTCGCGGTCACGAAGTACGCCATGGATTCAAGGGCTTGCGGCGACCGTGTCGGGTAAGCGCCGCACCGCGTTGTTGCAAACCTGCGGCGGGGCCGGGGCCGCAGGTCAGATCAGGAGTACGACGCCGGCATCGGCTGACGCCGGCGTCGTCGCAGGCTAGCTGCGCCAGTTGCGGTAAAGCGGTATCACGCCGAACGACACCACGAGTATCCCGACCACGAAGGCCGAGTCGTAGGTGAGCGAAAACCCGCCGAGGTTGTGCATCACGAGCCCGGCGAGCGCGCTCGCCAGCACGGCGACGAGGCCGAGCGCGGACAGGCCGCGCATCACGGGCGATTCGGACAGGATGTCGGGCACCGGGCCCTGGGCAAGCTGCCACAGCAGCCAGACCGCCAGTGCCCCTACAAAACCTAATACATAGCCTGCAGAAACTTCATAGGTCGTGGCCCACGCCGGCCCGCCGCCGCTCTTTGACATCAGCATGTCATGGGAATAATCGACCACGCCGAACATGAGCAGCCAGGACAACAGGCCGGTGAGTCCCAGCACGGATTGCCAGTCAGATGCGGATTTCTGGGTTTGCGTCATTTCTCCTCCCTCTGTTTTGATTGTTGAAACAGTGACTGATGGTTTGTGACTGAATGCGGCGACCGCAGTTCCCGCGCCGGTGGTGGCGGGCAGCAACAGGGCGTGCGGCAAGCAGGACACGGCCTGTGATGGCATGGTTCGGCGTGGCGGCTCCTCCCGGCGGGTGTGCAGCGTGTGATGCGTACACTTTGCCGGGAGTCGCGGCGCAAGGCAACAGCCGCCGCGAGGGCGGGGCTGCTTAGTCGGCGGTGATTCCCGCCGCCTTCACCACCTGGCCCCATTTCGCGATCTCGGCGCGGATGTGCGCGCCGAACTGCTCGGGTGTGTTGGCCACGGCTTCGGAGCCGTCGCCGGCCAGGCGCTCGGTGACTGCGGGCAGGCGCAGGATGGCGGTGATTTCGCTGTTCAGGCGGTTGATGATCTCGGGCGGGGTTTTCGCCGGGGCGACCACGCCGTACCAGCCGGTGACTTCATAACCCGGAAAGCCGGACTCGGCCACGGTGGGCACGTTCGGCGCGACCTGCGCGCGTTTGGGTGAGGACACCGCCAGCGCGCGCAGCCTTCCGGCGTTGACCTGGGGCATGCCCGAAACCACGGTGGAGTAGAGCAGGGTGATGTGACCGCCGACGATGTCGGCCATCGCCGCGCCGATGCTCTTGTAAGGCACGTGCACCATGTTGACCTTGGCGGTGGTCTTCAACTGCTCGAAGCCGAGGTGGCCCAGCGTGCCCGCGCCGGAGGAGGCGAAGTTGATCTGGCCGGGCCGCGCGCGCGCCAGAGCGATCAGCTCCTTCACGCCTTTCACCGGCAGCGAGGGATGCGCCAGCATCACGTAGGGCTGCGCGGTGGCCATGGTCACCGGCGCGAAGTCGTTGATGCTGTCGTAGGGCAGGCTTTTGCGCAGGCTGGGGTTGACGGTGTGCGTGGCGCTGATGATGAGGATGGTGTAGCCGTCGGGTGCGGATTTCACCATCAGTTCGGCGCCGATCACGCCGCCGGCGCCGGTGCGGTTTTCATGCACCACCGGCTGGCCGAAGCGCTCGGCGAGGCGCGTGCCGATCAGCCGCGCCACGGTGTCGGTGGCCGAGCCCGGCGATTGCGGGATGATGAAGCGCACGGCGCGGTTGGGATAACCCTGGGCATGGGCGGCGCCGAGGGTGGCGAGAACGAGCACTGCGGCGACGGCGTGGCGGATCGGCTGCATGGTGGTTCCTCCCAGAGATGCTGCGTTGTTGTTGTGGTCTGCTGTTTCCCCTGCGCTGGTTCGGTATTGCGGGCCCGGCCCGTGGCGGCCGGTGCCCTGCGATCACTCCGGCTTGATGCCCGCGGACTTGATCACGTTGGCCCACTTCGCCGATTCCACCTGGATCATCTTGCGGAATTCTTCCGGTGTGCTGCCGATGAGGTCGGTGCCCTGGCCGGTCATGCGCTGCCTGACGTCGGCCTGCTGGGTGATCTTGACCAGCTCGGCGTTGAGCCGCTTGATGATCGGCGCCGGCGTTTTCGCCGGGGCGACGAAGCCGTGCCACGATGTTGACTGATAGCCCGGAAAGCCGCTCTCGGCGATGGTCGGGATCTGTGGCGCGGCCGCCGAGCGCTTGGCGCTGGTCACGCCGAGGCCGCGCAGGCGGCCCTGCTGCACGAAGGGCAGTGCCGGCAGCAGGTTGATGAACATCATCTGCACCTGTCCGGCGAGCACATCGTTCTGGCCGACGCCGCTGCCTTTGTAGGGGATATGCACGATGTCGATGCCGGCCAGCGACTTGAACAGCTCGCCCGAGAAATGGTTGCCGGTGCCCACGCCGCCGGAGGCGAAGTTGAGTTTGCCCGGCTGCGATTTGGCGAGCGCGACCAGTTCCTTGACGTTGTTCGCCGGCACTTTCGGGTTGATCACCAGCAGGTAGGGCGTCTCGGTGAGCAGGGATATCGGCGCGAAATCGCGCAGGGGTTCATAGGGCAGGTTCTTGTAGAGGTGGGGGTTGATCGACATCGTGCCCACCGTGCCCTGCAGCAGGGTATAGCCGTCGGGCGCGGCATTCTTCGCGATCTCGCAGGCGATGTTGCCGGCGGCACCGCCGCGGTTGTCGATCACCACCTGCTGGCCCAGTGACTTGCCCAGCTCCTGCGCGAACATGCGGCCGACGATGTCGCTGGGGCCGCCGGGCGGGAAGGGCAGCATCAGCCGGATCGGGCGGTCGGGATAGGTTGCCAGTGCGGTGGCGGGCAGCAGGGCGGCAAGCAGGGTGACGGCGCGCAGGGCGTGCTTCATGAAATCTCCTCCCGATAGCGTGTTGTTATTGCGGATCATTATTGCGGACCATTCTAGACCGACGGTTGTCACTAGAGCGTGACAATTCGCATGATGAATCAAAGATTTACCTCTGGGCATCCGCGTGTGGCTTGCTTCAATTAAATATTTCCAATAATATGGAAATATGAACGAACAAGACGTTGTCCGCGCCCTTGCCGCACTCGCCCAGCCCCATCGCCTGCAGGCTTTCCGTGCCCTGGTGGTGGCGGGCCCGGCCGGCATGAACCCCGGCATCCTGGCCGAGCAGCTGGCAGTGCCGGCCGCGACGCTGTCCTTCCACCTCAAAGAGCTGATGAATGCCGGCCTGATCACGCAGCAGCGTGCCGGCCGCCATCTGATCTATCGCGCCGAGTTCGCGCGCATGAACGGTCTGCTGGGCTATCTCACCGACAACTGCTGCCAGGGCGAGGCCTGCCTCGACACCACGGCCACCGCCTGCGCCTGCTGAAAGGACTGCTGATGAAACGATTCCATGTGCACCTGCATGTCGCGGACCTGTCCGCGAGTGTGGCCTTCTATTCCAGGCTGTTCGGCGCCGCGCCGACGCGCGTGGAGAGCGATTACGCGAAGTGGATGCTCGACGATCCGCGCATCAACTTTGCGGTATCCACCCGCGGTGGCGGCGCGCCGGGTCTGGACCATCTCGGTTTCCAGGCCGACAGCGCCGAAGAACTGGCGGCGATGAAGGCGGCCGCGCAGGGCGCCGAGATGGCGCTCGCCGACGAGGGCGAAACCACCTGCTGTTACGCGCGCAGCGACAAGCACTGGATCACCGATCCGCAGGGTGTGGCCTGGGAGCATTTTCATACCCTCGGCGACATTCCCGTGTTCAACGAGGCGCCGGCGGCGAGTGCATCCGCTTCGGCCTGCTGTCCGCCGGTGCGCGGCAAGCCGCTGGGCATTGCGGTGAAGGCCGCGGCGCCCGCCAAAAAATCCAGCTGCTGTTAGGAGTTTCCATGTCTGACACGATCTACAACGTGCTTTTTGTATGCACGGGCAATACCGCGCGCTCGATCATGGCCGAAGGCCTGCTCAACCACATGGGCCGCGGCCGGTTCAAGGCGTATTCCGCGGGCAGCATGCCCAAGGGTGTGGTGCATCCGGCGGCGCTGAAGGTGCTCAATGACCTGCGCGCCCCGACCGGCGAGGTGCGCAGCAAGAGCTGGAGCGAGTTAGCGCAGTCCGGCGCGCCGAAGCTCGATTTCGTGTTCACCGTCTGTGACAACGCCGCGGGCGAGGTCTGCCCGGTGTGGCCGGGCCAGCCGATGAGCGCGCACTGGGGCGTCGAGGATCCGGCGGCCTTCGAGGGCACGCCCGAGCAGGTGGACCACAAGTTCCACGAGGTCGCACAGATCCTGAAGCGGCGCATCGAGCTCTTTCTGTCGCTGCCGATGCGCTCGCTCGACAAGCTGTCGCTGCAGAATGAACTGCGCGACATTGGCAAGAAGTGAATGAAAACGACAAGCCTGTGACCACCCACGTCCTGATCCTCTGCACCCACAATTCCGCGCGCAGCGTGCTGTCGGAAGGCATGCTCAACTACTGGGCGCAACGCCTCGGGCGTGATGTGCGCGCCCACAGCGCGGGCAGCGCGCC
>JAJTHX010000201.1 GCA_021300125.1 Betaproteobacteria bacterium
AGGTGATCAAGGTCGAGCCGCCCGCCGGCGACACCCTGCGCGCCTGGAAGACCAGGGGCGTGCAAACCAACTGGAAACTCTACGCCCGCAGCAAAAAAAGCCTGGGCCTCGAACTGCGCAAGCCCGAAGCGCGGGAATTGCTCAAAAAACTGCTGCCCTCTGCGCAGATGTTCATCGAGAGCTTCCGGCCGGGCACGCTGGAGAAGATGGGCCTCGGCCCCGAGGTGCTGCTGCAGATCAATCCCGGGCTGGTGATCGTGCGCGTCTCCGGATGGGGCCAGGACGGCCCCTACAGCAAGCGCCCGGGCTTCGGCACGCTGGTCGAGGGCATGTCGGGCTTCGCGTCCTTCAACGGCTTCGCCGACCGCGAGCCGGTGCTGCCGCCGATGTACCTCGCCGACACCGTGGCCGGGCTCTACGGCGCGGCGGCGGCGATGACCGCGCTGCGCGAGGTCGAGATCAACGGCGGCCGCGGCCAGGTCATCGACCTGCCGCTGCTCGATCCGCTGTTCGCGGTGCTGGGACCCCAGGCCGCCAACTACCGCCTCACGGGCAAGGTCAAGCCGCGCACCGGCAGCCGCTCGACCAATGCCGGGCCGCGCAACGCCTACCGCTGCAAGGACGGGCATTACGTCTGCCTGTCATCGTCCACACAGAAGATGGCAGAGCGCCTGTTCCGCTCGATCGGCCACCCTGAATTCATCACCGATCCGCGCTACGCCACCAACGAGGAACGGGTGAAGCATGCCGAGGAGCTCGACGCGGTGATCGGCGCCTTCGTCGCGCAGCGCACCCAGTCCGAGAATGTGGCCTTCTTCGAGGAGGCCGAGGTCACCATCGGCCCGATCTACGACATCACCCAGATCCTCGAGGACCCGCATTTCAAGGCCCGCGCCATCCTCGCCGGCTATCCGGACCCCGACATGGGCGAGTTTCCGATGCACCACGTGGTGCCGCGATTGTCGGGAACCCCGGCGTCCATCCGCACGCCGGCGCCCGAGCTTGGCGAGCACAACCGCGAACTGCTGCGCGAGGCCGGTATCGATGACGCCGCCTACCAGGCCCTGCTGGCATCCGGCGTCGCCTGCGCCGGTGCCGCAGCCGACAACGAAGACGAATGACGCGGCGGCGCCGCAGATCCTGAACATCACCGCAAAGGAAACCTCCATGTACCGCGAACTTCCCGTCTGGCGCTCCCTGATGTATGTGCCCGTCAACGTCGAAAAATACGTCGACAAAGCCCACACCCGCGGCGCCGACGTGATCCAGCTCGACGTCGAGGACAGCGTGCCGCCGGCGGAAAAAGCCAATGCGCGCAAGCTGATCGAGAAAAATGCCGCCCGCGTGCGCCGCGGCGGTGCCGACGTGGTGGTGCGCATCAACCAGCCGCTGTCGCTGGCGGTGCGCGACATCGAGTGCGCGGTATGCCCGGACGTCAACGGCATCGCGGTGACCAAGGCCTCCGGCGTGTCTCACCTGCAGCTGCTGGACGAACTGGTCAGCGAGCTCGAGCAGAAACGCGGCATGACCGTCGGCCACACGAAATTCATCACCATGATCGAAACGCCGGAGGCGTTCTTCAAAATCCGCGAGATCACCACCGCCACGCCCCGCATCATCGCCTGCAACATCGGCGGCGAGGACTTTGCGCTGAACTGCAACATGCAGCCCACGGGCGAGGCGCTGTTCTATCCCAAGCAGCAGATGGTCATCGCCGCCAATGCCACGGGCATCATGCCGCTGGGGTTCGTTGACAGCGTCGCCACCTTCGGCGACTGGGACAACTTCCGCAAGATGGTGCGGCGCTCGCGCGACTTCGGCTTCATGGGGGCGGGGTGCATCCATCCCGGCCAGGTCACCATCGTCAACGAGGAATACAAGCCAAGCGCGGTCGAGGTCGAATACGCGCGCAAGGTCATCGCGATGGACAAGGAGGCCGCCGCCGCCGGCCGCGGTTCCTTCGCGCTCGACGGCAAGATGATCGACATTCCGATCATCGTCCGTGCCGAACGCCTGCTCCGGCGTTACGACGCCATCGTCGCGCGTGAGGCGAAGACACTGGCGGCGATGAAGGGCTGAGCCGCAGGGCTGCGGCCCGGCCTGCGCCCGCGATTGCCGCGGGCGGATTCTCTTTCCCCCGCGCCTCGGCTAGGATGGCGCGTCACGCGCCGCATCCTGCGGCCGCCGGGGGAGAAAAATGATCAATAAAATCAATTACTTGCTTTTTATCGCGCTGGCCATCACGAGTGCCACGGCAAGCGCCCAGCCCGCAGCAAAGTTTCCGACCAAACCGGTACGCATCATCGTCGCCTTCCCGCCGGGCAGTTCCACCGACATCGTCGCCCGCGTGGTCGCCGAACGGCTGACCGAACTGTGGGGCCACAACGTGCTGGTGGAGAACCGCCCTGGTGCCGCCGGCAACATCGGCACCCAGGCCGCGTTGCGCGCCAACCCCGACGGCCACACACTGCTGATGAACAGCTCGGCGATCGCGGTGAACGTCAGCCTCTATGCCAACCCCGGCTACACGATGAAGGACCTGGTGCCGGTACTGCAGGGGCCGACCACGCCGAACATGATCACCGTGCATCCTTCGCTCACGGCAAAAACGCTGCAGGAGCTGATCGCACTGGCGAGGACCAAACCGCTGTCCTACGGCTCTTCCGGCACCGGCACCACGCCGCACCTGAACATGGAAATGATTTTCCGCTCGCTGGCGAAAGTGGACATCACCCATGTCCCCTACAACCCGGCAGCAGCCGCGGCGGCGGTGGTCGGCAACCAGGTGCCGGTGGGCTCGACCTCGATGCCGCCGGCGGTGCCGCATGTCAAGGCAGGCCGGCTGCGCGCGATCGCGGTGACTTCGGCGAAGCGTTCCGGCGTGCTGCCCGAGGTGCCGACCGTGGCCGAGTCGGGCTTCGCGGGCTTCGACGACGGTACCTGGTTCTCGGTGTTCGCCCCGCTGGGCGTGGCGCCGGCGACGGTGAACCAGATCAATCGCGATTTCAGCGCCGCGCTGCAGTCGGCGCAGGCGAAGGAGCGCCTCGCGGCGCTGTCGCTGGAATTTACCCCCAACACCGCCGCCGAGTTCGCGGCACGCCTGAAAACCGAAGTCGAAAAATACGCGCAGATGGTGAAGCAGTCCGGCGCGCGCGTGGACTGAACGCAGAAGCCATGCGCGACGTCGACAGCAACACCATCACAGCGGCGGTCGTCCGTTCCTTCGACGGCGCGGCCGACCCCAGGCTGCGCGAGATCATCGCCAGCCTGGTGCGCCACCTGCACGGTTTTGCGCGCGAAACCCGCCTGACGCCGGAGGAATGGCAGGCCGGACTCGATTTCCTTCACCGCGCGGCACGCATCAGCAACGAGTCACGCAGCGAATTCGTGCTGACTTCGGACATTCTCGGCCTGTCCTCGCTGGTCGATCTCATCGCCAGCGGCAAGGGCGGCACCGAACGCAGTGCGCTGGGTCCCTTCCATGCTGAAGGCTCCCCGCTGCTTGAAGTCGGCGGCGATCTCAAGCGCGACAACGCCGGCGAACCGATGCTGGTCAGTGGCCGCGTGCTGGATACGGCTGGCCGCCCGGTACCGCGCGCGCAGCTTGATTTCTGGCAGGCGGCCGTCAACGGCAAGTACTGGCAGCAGGACCCCGAGCAAAACCCGGACAACCTGCGGTTTCGCATGCTGACCCGCGATGATGGTGCCTATTCGTTCACCACGGTGCGGCCTGCGCCGTACACCGTGCCCTACGACGGCCCGGTGGGCGAACTGCTGCGCGCCGCCGGCCGCCATGCCTGGCGGCCGGCGCATTTCCATTTCATCGTCTCAGCCGAGGGTCATCACGCGCTGACGACCGAGGTGTTTTTCGCTGATGATCCCTACATCGACGGCGATGCGGTGTTCGGCGTGCGCGAGTCGCTGCTGGTTCAACCGCAGCAAAATCACGACGGGGAACTGGCCCGGCGCCACGGCCTGCCGCTGCCGTTTGAGCAGGTGATCTTCGACTTCCGCCTCGCGCCCGCCCCCGGGTGATGGCTTAAAATCGGGGGCTGATAACCGTTCACCGAAAGCCCAGCATGTCCGCAGACCCCGATGCCCTGAATGCCCTGAAGCAATGGATCGGCCGCAGCGAATCGGCCATCGACTATGTCACCGTGCCTGCGGTGGACCGCCTGGCCGCCACGCTCGACCGCAACGATCCCTTCCCGAAAATGGGCGACCCCTTGCCCGTCGGCTGGCACTCGATCCTGTTCCCGCGCGTGGTGCGCCATTCGCAGATCGGCCCGGATGGCCATCCCGCGCGCGGCGATTTCCTGCCACCGGTACCGCTGCCGCGGCGCATGTTCGCCGGCAAGCGCACGACCTTCACCGCGCCGCTATACATCGGTGACGAGGTCCACCGCACCTCAACCATCCAGAATGTCACCGTCAAGGACGGCCGCAGCGGGCGCATGGTGTTCGTCACCGTGAAGACCGACATCCGCAACACGAAAGGCGTCGCGATCAGCGAGGAGCAGGACATCGTCTACCGCGGCGAACCCGACAAGAATGCGCCGCCGCCTCCCCCCCAGCCGGCGCCGGGCCGGGCAGTGTGGCAGCACCAGGTCACGCCGGACCCGGTGATGCTGTTCCGCTACTCGGCACTGACTTTCAACGGCCACCGCATCCATTACGACCACCCCTATGTCACCGGTGTGGAGGGTTACCCCAATCTGGTGATGAACGGCGGACTCACCACGCTGCTGGTGTACGAACTGGCGCGCACCCATGCTTCGACCCCGATCAAGTTCATGTCCTCGCGCAATGTACGCGCGCTGTTTGTCGGCCGCACCATCACCATCTGCGGCGAGCCCTCGGCCGACAACAGGACGGCCAAGCTGTGGGCGCAGGATGATACCGGCGCGCTGGCACTGACCGCGGAAGCGGAGTTCGCATGAAAGGCATCCGATAATGGCTGGTGGTCCGCTTGAAGGTGTCACCATCGTCGACCTGACTTCGGTCGTGGTCGGCCCGCTGGCGACGCAGATCCTCGCCGACCACGGCGCAGAAGTGATCAAGGTCGAAACCAAATCCGGCGACCTGATCCGCAACATGAACGGCAAGTCGGTAACGCCGGGCATGGGCGCGAAATTCCTGCACCTTAACCGCAACAAGCGCTCGATCGTGCTCGACCTCAAGCACCCGGACGGCCACGCCGCGCTGATGAAGCTGATCGCGAAGGCCGATGTGCTGGTGTGGAACGTGCGGCCACCGGCGATGGCGCGGCTGAAGTTGTCGTACGACGATGTGCGCAAGGTCAATCCCGGCATCATCTACTGCGGCATGTTCGGCTTCGGCCAGGACGGCCGCTACCGCGAAAAGCCCGCCTACGACACCATCATCCAGGGTTCGGGCGGCATGGCCGCGCTGCACCACCGCGCGATGGGCGAGCCGCGCTTCGTGCCGATGGTGGTGGCCGACAAGACCGTGGGGCTGATCGCCGTGCAGATGATCGCGATGGCGCTCTACCGCAAGGCGAAGACCGGCGAAGGCTGCTCGATCGAGATCCCGATGTTCGAGAACCTGGTCAAGTTCGTGCTCGAAGAGCACATGTACCTGAAGACCTTCGACCCGCCGCTGGGCGAAACCGGGGATCCGCGCCTGCTCGATCCGCTGGGCAAGCCGATCCCGACCAGGGACGGCTGGATCTGCATCTCGGCCAATACCAACGACCAGGCCTTCGCCTTTTTCAAGGCCATCGGCCAGCCGGAGCTGAAGGACGACCCGCGCTTCTGCAGCGTGCAGGCGCGTTTTGCCAACGTGAAGGCCTATTTCGAAGTGCGCATGGCCGCGCTCAAAGGCAAGACCACCGCCGAGTGGCTGGAAATCTTCGATGCCGCCGACGTGCCGGCGATGCCCTACCACACGCTCGACAGCGTGCTGGAAGATCCGCATCTGCAGGACATCGGCTTCTTCGAGATGAAAGACCATCCGACCGAGGGCCGCACGCGCAACATGCGTCTGCCCAACAAATGGTCCTGCGGCGTACGCAAAAGCTGGAGTCCCGCGCCGAAGCTGGGCCAGCAAAGCGTGGACATCCTGCGCGAAGCCGGCCTACCCGAGGCCGACATTCAGCGCATGGTCAATGCCGGTGTAACTCTCGACGGCCGCCTCAAAACCTGGCATGACCACTCGGCGGATGGAAAAATAATTGAATAAAATCAAATACTTATTGAAATCCGTTGTCGTCGCTGCCTGCGCCGCAGCGGCATCCGCCTTCGCGCAGGGCGCCGCAGGCTACCCGGCGAAACCGGTGCGCTTCATCGCACCGTTCCCGCCCGGCGGCAGCACCGACCTGCTGGCGCGGCTGGTCGCGCAGAAGCTGGCCGAGGCCTGGGGCCAGCAGGTGATCGTCGAGAATCGCGGCGGCGCCGCCGGCACCATCGGCGTCGAACTCGCCGCGCGTGCGGCACCCGACGGCTACACCATTGTCATGGGCCATGTCGGCACCTTCGGCGTCAATCCGACGCTGTATCCGAAGCTGCCCTATGACGCGATCCGGGATTTTGCGCCGGTCACCGTGCTCGCGACCGTGCCCAACGCCATGGCCGTGCACCCCTCGCTGCCGGTCAAAACCGCGCGCGACTTCATCGCGCTCGCCAAGGCGCGGCCAGGCGAGCTGCTCTACGCCTCGGGCGGCAGCGGCAGCGCATCGCACCTCGCCGGCGAGTACTTCAAGCTGCTGACCCAGATCAACATGGTGCATGTGCCGTACAAGGGCACCGCGCCGGCGATGGCCAGCATGATTTCCGGCGAGACCACGATGACCATCACCGGCATGGTCGCGCTGGGCCCGCACATCAAGTCGAAACGGCTCAAGCTGCTCGGCGTGGCCACCCTGAAGCGGCTGGCGATCGCACCGGAAATCCCGACCCTGCACGAGAGCGGCGCACCCGGCTATGACGCCAACCAGTGGTATGGCGTGCTGACCCAGGCCGCGGTGCCGCGCGAGATCGTGGCCAAACTGCACGCCGACATCGTCAAGGTCATGACCCGGCCCGATGTCCGGGACCGCCTCGCCGCCGACGGCGCCGAGGTGGTGGCCAACACGCCCGAGCAGTTCGCGGCACACATCAAATCGGAAATCGCGCGCTGGGCGCCGGTGGTCAAGGCCTCGGGCGCGAAACCGGACTGAAACGCCTTCGGGCATAATCCGACGACAGTCATTTCTGGAGAACACCATGCAAGCGACCACCCGCCGTGCCCTGCTGGCCGTTTCGTTCATCGCTGCCCTGCTGCCCGGTTTCGCCGGCGCGCAGCCGGCCAAACCGGCGGGCGAATTCGTGCCCCAAGTGGGCCAGGCCGGCAAGGACGTGATCTGGGTGCCGACGCCGAAAAGCCTGGTCGAGAAAATGCTGAAGATGGCCGAGCTCAAACCCGGCGAGATCGTCTATGACCTCGGCTCCGGCGACGGCATCACCGTGATCACCGCGGCCAAGCAGTTCGGCGCCACCGCCTTCGGCGTCGAATACAACCCGGACATGGTCGAACTGTCGCGGCGCAACGCGCAGCGCGAGGGCGTCGCCGACAAGGCCCAGTTCATCCGCGGCGACATTTTCGCCACCGACTTCAGCAAGGCCCATGTCGTCACCATGTACCTGCTGCCGTTCCTGAACCTGAAGCTGCGCCCGACCATCCTCGACATGAAGCCGGGCACGCGTGTCGTGTCGCACGCCTTCACCATGGACGACTGGGCCGCCGACCAGATCGACTCCTCCGAAGGCCGCACCGCCTACCTGTGGATCGTGCCGGCGAAAGTCGAAGGCACCTGGAAAATGGACAAGGGCAGCCTCGAGCTGAAGCAGAAATTCCAGGAAATCACCGGCCTCTACCGCAGCGGTGACGGTATCAGCCACCGCATCACCAGCACCAACCTCCGCGGCGACCAGATCAGCTTCAGCATCGCCGGCGCAACCTACAACGGCCGCGTCAGCGGGCCGGTGATGCAGGGTATGGTGCGCACCAAGGCCGACGCGCCGGCGACTTCATGGAGCGCGACGCTGGTCAAGTAATCCGCCCGGGGTCCAGGGGCTGGCCCTCGGCCCTCGCGCGTAATCGAGCTCGGCGGGGCGCATCAAGCGGTACACCGGTACCTCGCTCGGCGCGGCGATGGTTGCCGGCGAACCCCGCCGGTCCACCGGAATCATGCCGAACGACACAAAGCTGCTCGGCGATTCCGGCTCCAGCGCCACCGCCACCACGTTGGCATTGGCCTGCGCCATCGGGAACACGTAACTGCCCGCGGGGAAGCGCAGGGTTTTCGGCTGGATTTCGGTATCCACCTGGTGGGTGATGCGGCCTTCGACAAAGGTCGCACTCGCCCGCCGCTCGGTGACCTGATAGGTTTCAACCTCGAGTTCCACCGGTGCCGCAAGGCGCCGCACCTCGACACCGGACACCATCAGCCGCTCGGCGATATCGTGAAACACCGGCGGCAGGATGTAGGCCCAGGGCCGCTGCCGCGAGATCTCGGCCTTCACATTCAGCGAATCGGACCAGTCGACCTCGATTACGCGGATCTCGCCGGTGGCCGGATCGAGCATGTCGAGCTTCTGCTTCACCACCGGGCTGCGCAGGCGTACCGCAACCGTGTCGCCGGACTGCGAATTGGCACCCCGCCTCACCGTTTCGGCGCGCGCCATGGCCACTGTGTCCATCAGCTCGCGCGCGTTGTCCGCGGCGGTCTGCATCAGGCTGCCGATGGACACCACATGGCTGTGCACACGGCGCAGGAAACTGTCGCGGCCGATGCCCACGCCACGGCTCTCGATCAGGAACGACACTGCGTGCTGCAGGCCGGCGAAGTTGCGGCCGATGTCGGGGGTGGTGCCGCCCATCGACACCAGCTGGCTCTTCAGGTTGTAGCTGGTGGTGTAATACCAGAAATGACTGTAGCCGGCGCGAGAGGAGGCCTCGCGGAACCCGCCCAGGAATTTGCCGTCGGCCAGCGCGGTCAGTGCCGGATGCACGTTCGGGTTGGTGGCGTACTGCACCAGCAGGTCGTAGGACTGGATCACGCCGAATTTCTCGATCCAGCGCGTGGCCACGCTGAACTCATGGGCATCGACAAACATGTGGGGCTCAAACTCGTTGACCAGCCGGTGCAGCGCCCGCGTCTCCGGCAAATCGACCTTGACGTGATCGCGGTTAATGTCGGTGTTGGCGTAGGGCGAGCGGCGGAAATAGTAAGCGCCATCGGGATTGGAATGCGGAATGATGACCACCGTCAGGCGGTCGAGCAGCGGGCGCAGGGACCCGAGGGCCAGTTCGCGCGCCAGCACCAGCATCGCTTCGCCGCTGGCCGGCTCGTTGCCATGCTGCAGCCCCGCCAGCACCACCACCGGCCGGCCG
>JAJTHX010000307.1 GCA_021300125.1 Betaproteobacteria bacterium
GGGCGGCTTCGATGCCAAGGTCTGCGATATGGGTGGCGGCCTGGCGGAAAGCCTGATTGGCGGCGATCAGCGTGCCACTGTCGACGCGGCGCATCAGGGCAATGCCTGCCAGCGTCATCGCCACCAGCACGATCAGTGCTGTAAACAGCACCACGCCGCGCTCGCCGGCAGGTGAGTTGTGCATCACGAGGCCCTCCAGATCATGTTGCGCAGGGGGATCACCGTCTCGAACACCCGGTAGCGGTAGCAGCGGTCCTCGCTGGTCAGCGTGGCGAGGTCAAGCCGGGAAAACGTGCCTCCAGACCAGGTCCGGGCCGTGGTGGTGGCATCGCAGTTGGCGCCCGTGGCGGGTTTCTCGTAAACGCCGATACGCGCCAGCAAGCCGAGCCGGACCGAGAGCAGCTGCTGCCATTGCTCGGAGGTGGTGGGGCTGCTGTTCGTGTACTGGTCGACGATGCCGTCGTTCGCCACCCCGCCCACTCCGTTGTCCATGCCGTATTGGGCGCGCAGGTCGACCACGCCGTCGACAAGGTCGGAGGCTGCGGAGCCGGCTGCCTGCAGCAGCGAGTCGGTGACGCGCAGCTTATTGTTGTTGATGGAGTAGGTGCGTATTACCGGGTTGCCCAGGTTCAGGATGAGGTCGCCATTGGCGTAGGTGCCCGGGAAGGAGCCCCAGGACGGCGGGTTGTTGGGCGCGGTGGGAACCGAAAGCATCTGCAATACCTGGGTTGCAGGCAGCACTTGGGTGACCTTGGTCATCGTGCAGCGCGGGGTGCCAGTGAGATTGACGAGCAGCACCAGGTCGTTATTGCGGAAGCCCGCGGTACCGTCGACCGTGACCTCCGAGTCAGCGGCATTGAAGCCCATGATCCTGCCCGGCATGGTGCGTTCCGAAGAGGTCGTGAACATGATGGAGATGCTGTCGGGGTTGCTGCCGTTGGTGGTGATGGCCACGGGTGACAGGGTAATGTTGGGCAGCGTGGAAGAGGCATCAATGGTTTTGGAGTATTTCGGCTCGTAATACCAGTCGACGATGCCGCAGCCCAGCGCGGTCGAGTCGGCAATGCCGTAGCCCGACATGCGGATATCCCGTTCCATCGTGTAAAGCGCGATAAGGCCCCCGGTCTGGGCGCTGCCTTCACCGGCGGTGGAGCGATTGAACTGCTCGCTCATCAGGTAGACCTGGGTCATTGCCAGGATGCCGAGGAGGCCGATCACCACCGCGACCAGTAATTCGACCAGGCTGAGACCCGATTGGCGGTGATCAGTCATTGTTAATGCTCACAGCGCATCGTTGATCTGGGCCACGGCCTGATGGCGGCTGGGCGCGGCATCTCCGGGGCGTTGCCAGGACACGGTGACGGTCGCCTGACGGCCGTTCACCGCGATGGCCGGTGCATTGGCGCCTGTGGCGCCTGGAAGGGTTTCCCGCACGCTGGAAACCCAGGCGGTACGGGCGGTGGTGCCTCCGCCGACGCTGGTGTCGTATGCCCCCAGGTTGGCGCGGTCCACCCACATCGTGCCGATGATCTGGTTGGCCAGGAAACTCGCCTCAGAGCGGTATTTTGCGTCGATGGTGTATTGCATGGCGATGCCCTGCATGCCAATCAGTGCCAGGATGCCCAGCATAAAAATGAGCAGTCCGATCAGGGCTTCGATCAGCATCACGCCTTTCTGGGTGGCGTGGCCCGGGCTGCGATTTTGCAGGGGTGCGTTCATCGCGGGGCTCAGCTGCAATGACGGGGATCGGTGGTGCTGCTGACCTTGGGGTCGCACAGCTTTGTTCCGCCGCCGCTGCCGATCAGCAAGCGCAGGCAGCGCGAGGTGCCTGCGGCGTTGACATGCTCGCAGACGCTGTTGGCATGAGCGAAGTCGATCTGCGTGGTGCCTGCACCCGAGACCCTGCCAAGCCCGGTGAAAATCACCATGCCGCCCCCGGTGGCATTGATCGTGACCCTGGGAGAGCTTTCCTGCTGGGCGTATTTCTGGATGATACGCGGCGCCGTGGTCTCCGAAGGGGCGATTTCACACTGCCCGGCAGCGTCGTCCAGGCTCACGATCCAGCTGGCGCTGGTGGAGCTGATCTCGCAGGTGGCCGTCATGTTGCTGACCAGCTGGAAACGTACTGGTGCGTTGCGGTGAATGGCCTCGGCCCTGGCAATGGTCAGGCCATTGAGAACATTATCGGCAGCGTTCTTGATCTGGGTGTTCTGGATGAAGGTGGTGAAGGCGGGAATACCCAGGGCCAGCAGCACTCCGAACAGCGCGAGCGTGACCACCAGTTCGATGACCGTGAAGCCGAGATTTCTGGCATTGGACTTGCCAATCAGCACGTTTCGCCCTTTTTGGTCACCCAGCAGGTGGTTGAGTTGTTCCAGCCGCTGACGCCGGTGAAGGTTGAAGTGCGCACGTTGGCGTGGTTGATGGTGTAGGCAAAACCGCCCAGGCCCGCACCGGCAACACCCGTCGCGGTGCAGGTGAACTCGGTGGCTGAAGGTGTGGTGCAGGCATAGGTGAAATTGCGCGCGTTGGCGATAGTGGTATTGAAACCGACGTAGGTGCGGTTGTCGGAAAAAAATCTCTCGGCGCGCAGCCGCAACTCGCTCAGCCCAGCAGTGGCCTCGGATATCTTGCCGCGAATGGTGTACGCGAAATATTGGGGTATTGCGATGGCCGAAAGAATCCCGATGATGGCGATCGCCACCAGCAGTTCAATCAGGTTGAATCCTTGGATTTGATACTTCAGCATGACTTCACCTTTTTATGGGATTGGAGGATAAAGCGATTGTATGTTGCTGTCAGACTTCGCCGACAAATGGGCGTATGGCCGGGATCGGCGGCAGGATGACAGTTTTTCTTGAGCTATGCCGCAGCTTCTGGAGCCTCTGACCTTTGCAGCCAACCGCATCTCCCGGGCAACGTGATTAGACAAAGTCCAAACAGTGAATTAGAATGATTCTTAATGGACGCTGCGCCTTTGCAAGTAATACCTTACGATCGCCCGACTCTCAGTGCGCTGCTGCGCAGGCACGGCATTGCGCCGACCCACCAGCGCCTGGAAATTGCCAGGGTGCTGTTTGCACGCTGCCAGCACCTTTCCGCTGAACAGATCCTGCATCAGGCCAATGAGCGCCATGCCGAGACTTCCAAGGCCACGGTGTACAACACGCTCAACCTGTTCCGCGACCGCGGCCTCGTCCGTGAGGTGATCGTTGATCCAAAGCGGGTGTTCTACGACCCCAACACCGGTCCCCACCACCATCTCTACAACGTCGATACCGGCGAGATCACCGATATCCCGGCAGATGGCCTGCGGCTCAGCGGACTGCCGGAGCTGCCTGCCGGCATGGTGACCGAAGGCGTGGACGTCATCGTTCGCGTGCGCAGCGCCGGCGTTTCGGGCCTGGGTTAAAATATTGAATTCCGGCCTGACGGTGATGGCCGGCGCCGCCGGAATAGCTCAGTTGGTAGAGCAGCGCATTCGTAATGCGAAGGTCGTAGGTTCGACTCCTATTTCCGGCACCAACCATGCAAAACGGCCCCGCAGTGCGGGGCCGTTTTGTTTGCAGGCAGGTCAGCAGCTTCAGAGCGTGCCCGAAATGCCGCCGTCGAGGTTGATGCTGGTGCCGGTGACGTAGCTTGCCGCGTTCGAGGCGAGGAAGGTGATCACGTTGGCCACCTCCTGGGCTTCGCCGACGCGCTTCATCGGAATGTCCTTGCCCAGTCCGCTGTAATACTGATCCGCGCTGATGCCATCCTTCGTGAAGCGGCGCTCATGCTGGCCGGACTTGATCTTGCCGATGCAGATGGTGTTGACGAGGATGTTGTCGGGCGCGAATTCCTTGGACAGGGCCTTGGTCATGGCCAGCCCCGCCGCACGCGAAACCGAGGTCGGGTAGGACTCGGCTGCCGGCTGCTTGGCGCCGGAGATGGTGATGTTGATGATGCGTCCGCCGCCCTGTTTTTTCATGTGCGGGATGGCGAGGCGGGTGCAGCGGATGGCGCCGAAAACCTTGAGCTCGATGTCGGCGGCCCATTCCTCGTCCTGCAGCTCGAGGAACTTGCCGCGCTTGGAGGTGCCCGCATTGTTGACCAGGATGTCGATGCGGCCGAATTTCTGCTCGGCTTCCTCGACGAAGCGCTTGCAGTCGGCAGCCTTGCTCATGTCCGCCACCACGGCCAATACCTCGCCGCCGGCTCTGGTGATATCCGCCGCGGTGGCGTCGAGCAGGGCTTTGCCGCGGGCGCAGATGGCGACTCTGGCGCCTTCCCGAGCGAGTGTCAGCGCGGTGGCCTTGCCGATGCCTTCGGTGCCGCCGGTAACCAGCGCAACCTTGCCTTTGAGTCCGAGATCCATGTCCTTGTCCTCCACAATCCGCGAAATAAGTGGGTCATTGTAGCGCCAAACCCGCGGGAGGCTTTCGCGCGGGGGGCAATCGTCGTAGCATTTCACCCGATCCTGCGGAGAACATGCCATGAGCGCCTTGCTGTCCTGCCTGCGCCGTCCCTTGCTGCCCCTGCTCGCCGCAGTCCTGCTGCTGGCCGTCCCGGCCGCGTCTGCGGCCGAGCGCGAGATGACCGTTGACGAGCTGTCGGTGGTGAAGCTCACCGTGAAGACCGTGCCCAACGCGCGCAGCGCGCGCAGTCTCGGCACCACGCGTGAAGGCACCGGCGTGGTCATCGATTCCAGCGGACTGGTGATGACCATCGGCTATCTGGTGACCGAAGCCGATACCGTGGAACTGTCCACCACGGATGGCCGCCGTTTTCCCGCCACCGTCATCGGCACTGACAACGTGACCGGGCTGGGGCTCGTCAAATCGCTGCAGCCGCTGCCGGTGAAGCCGGTTGATCTGGGCCAGTCGGCCGCGGTGAAGCTGCGCGATGTGGTGCTGATCGTCGGCTTTGACGGAGTGGCGCCGGCCTACGTGGTGTCCAAGCGGCCTTTTGTCGGCTACTGGGAATACCTGCTCGACGAAGCGATCTACACCGCGCCGGCGACAGTCAACTGGCAGGGCGCCGCGTTGCTCTCGCGCGAGGGCCAGCTGCTGGGCATCGGTTCGCTGGCGGTGGGTGATGCCGTCGGCCAGGGTGCGGTGCCGGGCAACCTGTTCGTGCCCATTGACGCGATGAAGCCGGTGCTCGGCGATTTCATTGCCAATGGCCGGGCGACCGCGAAGCCGCGCCCCTGGCTGGGCA
>JAJTHX010000153.1 GCA_021300125.1 Betaproteobacteria bacterium
GCGAGGCGCCGACCGCGGCGCCCAGCTTGTCGGCCAGCGCTTCCAGGATCTTGAAGTTCTCGCCGCTGCCCATGCCGCGGCCGCCGGAGACGATGATGCGCGCCGCAGTGAGCTCGGGGCGGTCGGACTTCGACAGTTCCTGGCCGTTGAATTTCGACAGGCCGGTGTCGGGACCGGCAGCGAGGTTCTCCACCGCGGCCGAGCCACCCTCGCCCGCGGCATCGAAGCCGGTGGCGCGTACGGTGATGACCTTGACCTTGTCGGCCGACTGCACCGTCGCCATCGCGTTGCCGGCATAGATCGGCCGCACGAAGGTATCGGGCGAGACCACCGCGCTGATGTCGGAGATCTGCTGCACGTCGAGCAGCGCGGCCAGGCGCGGCATGAAGTTCTTGCCGTAGCCGGTGGCCGGCGCAAGGATGTGGCTGTAATTGCCGGCGATGCCCTGCACCAGCGCGGCCAGGTTCTCCGCGGCGCTGCCGGCATACTGCGCGGCATCGGCCAGCAGCACCTTGCCCACGCCGGCGATTTTTGCAGCCGCCTGCGCCGCCTCGGCGCAGCCGCTGCCGGCAACGAGCACCGTGAGGTCGCCGCCGATTTTCGCCGCGGCGGTGACCGTGTTGGTGGTGCCGGGCTTGAGTTGTTTGCCGTCGTGTTCGGCAATGACCAGGATCGCCATCAGATTACCCTCGCTTCATTCTTGAGTTTGGCGACGAGCTCGGCCACGTCGGCCACTTTGACGCCGGCACTGCGCTTGGGCGGCTCTTCCACCTTCAGCGTCTTCAAGCGCGGCGCGACATCCACGCCCAGCGCCTCGGGCTTCACCACTTCGAGCGGCTTTTTCTTCGCCTTCATGATGTTGGGCAGCGTGACATAGCGCGGCTCATTGAGGCGCAGGTCGGTGGTCACCACCGCCGGCAGCTTGATGCTCATCTTCTCGAGGCCGCCGTCGATCTCGCGCGTCACCTCGGCGCTGTCGCCGTTGACGGCGATGGCGGAAGTGAAGGCCGACTGCGGCCAGCCCAGCAGCGCGGCGGTCATCTGGCCGGACTGGTTGGAATCGTCGTCGATCGCCTGCTTGCCCATGATCACCAGCTTGGGCTGTTCCTTGTCGGCGATGGCCTTGACCACCTTGGCCACGGCCAGCGGCTGCACCTCGCCGGCGACCTCGACCAGGATGCCGCGGTCGGCACCCATCGCCATCGCCGTGCGCAGGGTTTCCTGCGACTGCGCGGTGCCGATGGACAGCGCGACGATCTCGGTGACGAGGCCGGCCTCCTTCATGCGCACCGCCTGCTCGACGGCGATTTCGCAGAACGGGTTCATGGCCATCTTGACGTTGGCGGTTTCAACGCCGCTGCCGTCGGATTTGACGCGCACCTTCACATACGGGTCGATCACGCGCTTGACTGTTACCAGGACCTTCATGGGGACTCCGCGTTGGGGGTTCGTGCACGACGCCTGAACCGGCCCGTGCAAGCCCCGGATTTTACCGCATCGACCGCGCCCGACCAACCGCGCAGCGCCACATGCTGGTCAGTCCTGACCGGCTTCGTCCCTGTGATGGCCCGCGGGTGAACCGGAAAATCCTGCCGCGCGACCGCATTATGGCGATCTGCGGCGGCCGCCTCAGGACCAGCGAAAGAGCGGCGCTGGATCCGCGCCGGGCGCAAGCGCCATCACCGTATCGAGCAGCGCGCGGCTGCGCGCCTCGCCGATCAGCGGTGCGCTGTTGGCGGCGAACTTGTCGGCGAGGTCGGCGTCGCTCATCGGATTGCCGCCCTCGCCCTTGGGATCGAGCACGCGCTCCTCGAGCACGCGGCCGTCCTTCAGCCGCACCTGTGCCACACCCGAACGCTGGCGCGGATAGATACGCTCGCATTCCTCGTCGACATAGACCTCGGTCACCTCGACCAGCCGCTTCACATCCTCGCGCTCGAGGTTGGCGCGCTCGAAGCTCGGCACCGTGACATTGCCGAAGGCCATGGTCAGCGCGGTGGTCACCGGCGCGCTCATCTGCGCTTCGAGCAGGGTCTGCGCCGTCTTCTGGTCGTGCCCGGCGGCGCCCGCCTCGTACATGCCGATCTTCACCGCCGCCACCTCCTCCGGCTTGAACGGCGTGCGGCGGCCGATGATGCGCACCGCATCCAGCGCGGCATGGAAATGGCGGCAGGCCGGATAGGGCTTGAAATAGACGTCGCAGATTTCGTAACGCTCGCCCAGCGCGCCGGTGAGCCGCGGCCAGTCGGCCTCGCCGCCGGCGATCGCCTGCACAAAACCGTAGCGGCCTTCGATCACCTGCGCCGGGCCGGTCAGGCCACGCGCGGCGAGTTCGGCGCAGACGATACCGTCGCGCGCCGCCTTGCCGGGATGGATGCGCTTCACGTCGGCGCCGTCCTGCAGGTAGGCGCGCAGCCCGCCGGAAAAACTGCCGGCCAGCCCCAGCGCGTTCAGGGTCCCGGCCGCATCGAGCCTGAGCAGCCGCGCCGCACCGGCCGCAGCGCCGAACACGCCGGCGGTGGGCGTGTTGTGGAAACCGCGGCGCGAGGAATGCGGATGCACGGTGGAAGCGATGCGCAGCGTCACGTCATACGCGGCCACACCGGCGGCAATCAGGTCATCCGCGGAAGAACCCAGCTTCTCCGCCATCGCCAGCAGCGCCGGAAAAATCGAACCCGCCGGATGCACCGAGCCACGTGTCATGCCGTCATCGAAATCCAGCGCATGGGTTGCCGCACCGTTGACGAAGGCAGCGTTGGGCGCGGCCAGGCGATGCGGTGTCGCCACCACCGAAGCCTCGGTCGAACGGTCCCAGGACTGCAGGTAGTCGAGCACGATGCGGGTGGAATCCATGCGCGAACCGGCAATCGCGCAGGTCAGGTAATCCAGCAGCGCGCGGCGGAAGGCGTGGATCGCCTGCGGCGGCAGCGTCGCCACATCGCTCGCGGCCACATACTCGGCCAGGCGGCGGCTGGCGGCTTCGGCGTGGGGGTCAATGGCCGCTGCGGATGGTTTCATATAAGTATTTGATTTAATTGAATAATATTTTTACTGCGAGGCGATCATCGCGTCGCGGATCACGCGCTGCCACTTGGCGTGTTCGCTGCGGATATAGCTGCCGAAATGCTCGGGCGTGTTGCCTGCGGGTTCGGCACCATCGGCGGTCATGTAATCCACCACCTCTTTCAGCGCGAGGATTTTCAGCATCTCGCCATTGAGCCGCGCCACGATCGCGCGCGGGGTGCCGGCCGGCGCAACGATGCCGTTCCAGCTGTTGGCCTCGTAACCGGGAAAACCCGACTCGGCCACCGTCGGCACATCAGGCAAGGCCCGCGCACGGCGGTCGCCGGCCACGGCCAGCGCGCGCAGCTTGCCGCTGCGCACCTGCGGCACGGTGTTGATCGCACCGCCGAACATCGCCTGCACTTCGCCGCTGAGGATGCCGGTCAGCGCCGGCCCTGTGCCCTTGTACGGCACATGGGTCATCTCGAACTTGGCCATCTGCTTGAGCATTTCCATCGGCAGGAAGGTCGCCGAAGAGCTCGCGCCGTAATTGAGCGGCTTGGCCCGTGCCAGCGCCACCAGGTCGCGCACCGATTTCGCCGGCAGCGAGGGATGCACCACCAGCACGGTCGAGGACGACGTGGTCTGGATCACCGGCGCAAAATCGCGCAGCGGGTCATAGGGCACCTTGCGCAGGTTGGGATTGATCGCCAGCGTGCCGAGGTTGGCCACCAGCAGCGTGTAGCCGTCGGGCGGCGACTTGGCGCCGAGCTCGGTGCCGATGATGCCTTCGGCGCCTGGCCGGTTGTCCACGATGAAGGTCTTGCCCAGCGCATCGCCCATGCGCTGCGCCAGCGCACGCGCCACGGTATCGGTGCCGCCGCCGGGCGCGAATGGCGAAATGAAACGCACCGGCTTCACCGGATAGGCGCCCTGCGCTGCGGCGGTGCCGGCCACACAGAACAGCGACAGCATCCACAGCGCGCGCATGGCTCAGGCCTCCGGCTTCAGCGCCACCAGCGCATCCACGGCGACCACGCCGTCGGCCTGCACCAGCAGCGGATTGATTTCGGCCTCGGCCACCGCCTCCGCCGCGGCGAGTTGCGACAGCGCCTGCACCACGCGTGCCAGCGCCTCGAGGTCGCCCTTCGGCTGCTTGCGGTAACCGCGCAGCACCGCAAACGCCTTGACCTCGTCAATCATTTCGCGCGCGACCTCCAGCGTCACCGGCGCGAGGCGCACCGCATGGCCGCCGCCGAGTTCGGCGAGGATGCCGCCGACGCCCACCATCACCAGCGGTCCGGCATCGCGGTCGCGGCGGAAACCGACAATGACTTCGGCAATGCCGCGCGCCATGCGCTGCACCAGCACGCCGTCGAGTTTGGCCTGCGGCATCGCCTTGCGGATGCGCGCGAGCATGCCGTCCACCTCGGTTTTGAGCTGCGCCGCATCGGCAATGTTGAGCACCACGCCGCCGGCCTCGGTCTTGTGCGGAATGTCGGCGGAGAGGATTTTCGCGACCGCCGGAAAACCGGTGGTCACCGCTGCGCGGCCATCCTGCACCACCTGCGCGGGCGCGAATGGAATGCCGAGCAGGCCGAGGAAGCGCGAGGCTTCGTGTTCATTGAAAGGCCGGCCGGCCTGCGCCTTGAGACCCGCCGCCAGCGTTTCGCGCAGCGCCGCATCCGGCGCGGGATGCAGCGACGGCGCGCGCCACTCGCAGTAGGCGCGCACCGCATCGGCACAGGCCTCGGGCGTGCGGAAGGCCGCGGCACCGCCGCGCTGCAGGATGTGCAGCGCCTCGTTCGCCGCCGGCCCGAGGAAGCTCGCCAGCGGCTTGGCCACGCGCCCGGCATTGAGAATGCGCTCACGCACCGAATCCGGCTTCAGCGTGGCGGTCGAACCCTGCACCGCGACGATGGCATCGCAATGGTCCGAGCGCTCCAGCGCATGGATGATCGTCGGATAGACATCGCCCTCGGCGCGACCCATCGGCAGGTCGGTCAGCGGGGCATCGTTGATATGGATGTTCTTGCCCGCGAGCTCGTCAATCACCGTCTGCGGCGGCGGCACCACCGCAATGCCGGCAAGCCCGAGCTGGTCCACCACCATCGCGGCAGCACCGCCGGTGCCCGTGAAAATCGCCACGCGCTTGCCCCTGGGCGGCTTGAAGCCCATCACCAGCTGCGGCGTCTCGAACAGGGCTTCATACGTCTTCACGCGGATGATGCCGTGGTCCCGGAAAAACGCCTCCGCCACATCATCGGCGCCGGCAATCGCGCCGGTGTGCGTGGTGGCGATCTCGCGCCCCACCGCCGAGCGGCCGAGCTTGAACGCGATCACCGGCTTGCCAAGTTCGAAGGCACGGCGCGCGGCAGCCCCCAGCCGCGGCGCATCGCGGAACGCCTCGAGAAAGAGCAGGATGCATTTCGTGTCGGGGTCATCGACCATGCAATCGACGATCTCGCCGACGCCGACATCGCATTCGTTGCCGACCGACACCATTTTCGAGAAGCCGAGGCCGCGCTCCTGCGCCCGCGACACCGTGCCGCCCATCATCGAGCCGCTCTGCGACACCAGGCTCAGGTGGCCCGGCACCAGCGTCTCGCTCTCCAGCACGGCATTGGCCGAGAGCACGGTGTGGCCGGTGACGTTGGCGATGCCCAGGCAGTTGGGTCCGATCAGGCGCACGCCGGCGGCACGCGCGGTCTCGACCATGCGCCGCTGCATGCGCATGCCCTCCTCGCCGGTCTCGGCAAAGCCCGCGGAAAAAATCGTCGCCGCCTTCACGCCAGCCGCGGCGCAGTCCTCGATCACGCCGGGCACGGCCTTGGCCGGCACCATGATGAAGGCGTGGTCGATCTTCTGCGGCACCGAACGGATGTCCGGGTACGCCTTGTCGCCGTTGATGTCATCGCGCCCCGGATTGATCGGGATGATGGTGCCGTCAAAGCCGTGCTTGCGCAGCACGCGCTGCGGCCGCGAAGCGAGTTTCTTGGCATCGGCCGAGGCCCCTACCAGTGCCACCGTCCTCGGGGAAAACAGGGCCCGACCCAGGGCCAGGCGGTCTTCGGCGTTGCTCATCGTGTTGCAGTCCTCATGCCATGTCCGGTCATTCGATCTTGATGTCCGCAGCCTTGATCACCTTGCTCCACTTCGCCTGCTCGCTGCGGATGAAGGCGGTGAACTCCTCGGGCGTGTTGCCGATCGCCACCGGGCCGTCATTGATCAGGCGCTCAAGCACCTTGGGATCCTTCAGGATTTTCACCAGCTCGACATGCAGGCGGTCAATGATCGGCCGCGGCGTGCCGGTGGGCACTAGGATGCCGTTCCAGGAACTGGCGTCGTACTGCGGAAACCCGCTTTCGGCAAAGGTCGGCACCTCGGGCAGCGCAATCGAGCGCTTGGGGCCGGTGACCGCCAGCGCGCGCACGCGGCCGTTGCGCACGATCGGCACCGCGGCAAGCATGGTGCCGAACATGGACTGCACCTGGCCTGAGCTGAGATCCTGCAGCGCCGGCGGCGCGCCCTTGTAAGGCACATGCACCAGCTTGAGCTGCAGCTGGAAATTGAACAGCTCACCGGCGAGGTGGCCCGAGCCGGCGGGGCCCGAGGTTGCGTAATTGATCTCGCCCGGGCGCTTGCGCGCCAGCGCAACAAATTCCTTCACGCTTTTCACCGGCAGCGTGGGATGCGTCATCAGCATCAGCGGCTGCAGCGTGGTCTGCGTCACCGTCTGGAAATCCTTCAGCGGATCAAAGCCGAGGTTCTTGTGCAGGAACGGACCGGTAGCCAGCGTGGTGATGCCGCCGAGGAACAGCGTGTAGCCATCGGGCGGCGACTTCGCCGCCACCTGGCCGCCGATGGCGCCGCCGCCACCGGCGCGGTTGTCCACCAGCACATTCTGGCCCATCGATTCGGTGAGCCGCTGCGCGAGCAGCCGTCCGAGGATGTCCGTCGGCCCGCCCGGCGGGAACGGCATCACCATGCGGATCGGGCGGCTGGGATAGGCGCCGGCCTGCTGGGCCAGCGCGGCCAGCGGCAGGGCCAGCACTGAGGCCATCACGGCTGCGCCGGCGGCGCACCGTTTCCAATGCAAACGCATCATGCTCCTCCTTGCCCTGCGCTCTGCGGCGCTCAGGCGGTTGCGGGTTTGGGCGGCCGTTGCGAAAACCGCCGTTCAAAAATGATCTCGGCCAGCCGGTTTTTCATCATCTCGATCGAGCCACCGGCGAGCATCCAGCCGCGGGAACGGCGCAGGCAGTATTCCACCAGCGTTTCCTGGGTGTAACCCAGCCCGCCCATCACCTGCATGGATTCGTTGGCCACTTCATAACCGACCTGGTTGCACATCAGCTTGGCCACCGTGGTCTCGTCCGGCGCCGGGAAACCGCGGTCGGCATTGACCGCCGCGCGGTAGAGGAGCAGCTGCGCCGCCTCGAGCTTCATTTTCATGTCGGCGAACTTCCACTGCAGGCCCTGGAACTCGCACAGCGGGCGGCCGAACTGCTTGCGGTTCATCGCGTAATCGCGCGCCAGCGTGTAGCAGTAGCGGCCATAGGCCAGCGAGCGCGCGGCATTGCCGATGCGCTCGGCATTGAAACCGGCGATCTGCTTCTTGAAGCCGCCGGGACCGAGCAGCACATCCTCGGGCGGCACATAGACGTTGTCGAAATAGAGCGTGGCCCAATCGTTGCCGGACATGAACTTCGACGGCTTGCCAGTGCTGAAACCCGGCGCGGTCCGGCGCAGCATCACCGAGCCGATGCCGCCGACACCCGGGCCGTAGCGCACATAGACCAGGTACTGGTCGGCATGCGGATTCGGAAACACCTTGCGGCCGTTGATGCGGTAGCCGGCACCATCCGGCGTGGCGCTGGTGACGAGATCGGTGGTCGCCGAGCCCGCCTCGGGTTCGGTCATCGCCACCGCAATCACCTCCTCGCCCTTCAGGATCGGTGCAAGGTAGCGCTGTTTCTGGTCGTCATTGGCAAAGTGTGCGAGCACGCGGATCGCGCCGAAGTTGCCTTCCTGGATCACGTCGGCGCTGCGCGGACAGACCGTGGCCACGCTTTCAATCGCGATCACCGCATCCATCAGCGTGCCGCCGCCACCGCCGTCCTTTTCGGGAATGGTGATGCCGAGCAGTCCGGCCTCGGCCATTTTCTTCGCCACTTCATGCGGAAACTGCGCGCTGTGCGCGCGCTCCAGCGCGCCGTCAGAAAGCTCGCGGCGGGCAAAGGCCAGCACACTGTCGCGGAACATGTCCTGCTGCTCGGTGAAACGGAAATCCATGCCGTCCTCCCGCACGATCGGACGCGGCCTTCCACAAAGTGGGCGTCCCGGATCGGCGCATTGATTTATTGATGTGGTCGGGTATCCGCGATGTAGACCATCGCGCAAAGACCGGGTTCATCATGGCCAGCGCCCGGGGCGAAGTCAACGCAAAGTCCACAAAGAAGACCACCGGAAATGCCAACTTGACGGCACGGCCCTCGCGATACAGACGGGAAGCACCTGAAGATTAAGAAGGCTCCAGCAGCCGCCATGGCGTCAAACGCATAATCGACCTTGAACGCCCCAAACACCGAGATCGCCCAACGGACATTATGGTGTCTGACTCCATTTTTCTCAACGAAACCCAGATAACAAGAGCGGCGAATGGTGCAGTTACCCCCACGTTTGGAAAGTGTCGTTTAACGCAATTTAGAACACAAAAATGCAGTA
>JAJTHX010000150.1 GCA_021300125.1 Betaproteobacteria bacterium
AAATCAACGCCGCCGGCGGCTGGATCGGTTTTGACCGCTACATGCACCTCGCCCTGTATGCGCCGGGCCTGGGCTATTACAGCGCGGGCAGCCACAAGATCGGCCGCGGTGGCGACTTCATCACCGCCCCCGAGCTCTCGCCGCTGTTCGGACGCGCCCTGGCGCGCCAGGTCGCTGATTTGCTCCGTGATGAACTGCCCGGACCAGGCGTGACCGACATCATCGAGCTCGGCGCAGGCCGCGGCACGCTGGCCGTCACCCTGCTCAGCGCACTGGAAACCCTGCAATGCCTGCCGGCACGCTACCGCATCCTCGAAGTCAGCGCCGACCTGCGCCAGCGCCAGCAGCAGCTGATCCGCGAACGCACCCCGCATCTCGCGGCGCGTGTCGAATGGCTGGAGGCCTTGCCCGAATCCTGCTCGGCGGTGGTGATCGGCAACGAAGTACTGGATGCACTGCCGGTCAAGCGCCTGCGCCGTGAGCAGGGCCGCTGGCTGGAACTCGGCGTGAGCCTCGACGGCGACCGCTACGCCTGGGCCGCGCGTCCTGCCGCGGCCGCGCTCGCCGCGGCATTGCCTGCGGACCTGCCCGATGACTATGAAACCGAGGTCAATCCCGCAGCAGGCGCCCTGCTCGGCGAACTGGACCGGCGGCTGCAGCGCGGCGCGGTGATCCTGTTCGACTACGGCTTTCCGGCGCGCGAGTTCTACCACCCGCAGCGCAACCGCGGCACGCTGATGTGCCACTACCGCCACACCGCCCACGACGACCCCTTCCTGTGGCCGGGCCTCCAGGACATCACCGCACATGTCGATTTCAGCGCGCTGGCCCGGTCACACCACCAGCTCGACCTTCTGGGTTACACCAGCCAGGCGCAGTTCCTGATCAACTGCGGCATCACCGAACTGCTCGCCGAAGTGCCGGCTGCCGATGCCGCGCGCTACGCACCGCTGGCCGCCGCCGCGCAGAAACTGCTGTCGCCGGCGGAGATGGGCGAGCTGTTCAAGGTCATCGCCTTTGGCCGCGGCATCGCCGCACCCCTGCGCGGATTCATCCGCGGCGACAAGTCATACAACCTGTGATGTCCGGATTCGAAACCGCGCTGGGTGTCGAGCTGTGGCTCACCGTTGCCGCGGTGCTGCTGCTCGCCGGCCTGACGCAGGGCGCGCTCGGTTTCGGTTTTCCGGCGGTCTCGACCCCGCTGCTGGTGCTGATGTTCGACGTCAAGACCGCGATCATCCTCAACCTGCTGCCCAATTTCACGGTCAACCTGATCAGCATCCTGCGCGGCGGCCACTGGCGCGACAGCCTCGGGCGCTTCTGGCCGGTGGCGGTGTACACACTGATCGGCTCCTTCATCGGTGCCGCCTTCCTGATCCTCGCACCGCAGGAACCGGTACGCCTGCTGCTGGCGCTGATGATCCTCGCCTACCTCCACCAGCAGCAGCTGGCCAAACTCGACTGGTCCTGGCTCACGCGTTATCCGCGCAGTGCGGCCGGCGTGTTCGGCCTTACCGCGGGCTTTTTCTCGGGCAGCGTCAACAACTCGCTGCCGCCGCTGCTGATCTATTTCATGCTGCTCGGCGTCGAGGCGACGGTGATGACCCAGATCCTCAACCTCTGCTTCATCGGCGGCAAAGTGGTGCAGGCGGCCACTCTCGGCGCCGCTGGGCAGATTGAGGTCACGGCGGCGCTCGCCAACATCCCGCTGACCCTGGTGGCGCTTGCCGGCATGGGTCTGGGCTTGCTGCTGCAGCGCTACATCAGCGCCCCGACCTATAACCGCATCCTGCGCCGCGTGCTGCTGCTGATTGCACTGCTGCTGATCGGCCAGAGCCTGTGGGGCTGGTTCCTGCGCTAAGATGCCGGCATGAGGTTGCACGCCTGCCTGATTGCCACACTGCTGCCTGCTGCACTGCTGCCTGCAGCGCTGGTGCCCTTCGCCAGCCATGCCGCCGGCGGGATCGAGCATGCCCAGTCATTGTGGGCGCAAAGCCCGCAGGGGCGCATGCTCGAACGCATCCTGCCGCCCGCGGTCACGCCACAGCAATTGCCCGAGCCCGCCTCCGAGGGCGCGCGTCTCACCGCGCGCTACTGTGTGCAATGCCACCACCTGCCCAGCCCGCAGATGCATACCCCGTCGCGCTGGCCGCCGCTGGTCGAGCGCATGGTCTGGCGCATGCGCGGCAACGGCAACCTGGGCGCACTGATGAAGGAGATGATGGCGCAGGTGCAGGCGCCATCGGAAGGCGAAGTGGCGGTGCTGACCGCCTACCTGCGCCGCCATGGCCAGCGCGAGATCGACCCCGCGCATCCGGCGCTGGCAACCCGCAGCGGCCAGATGTTCGGCATCGCCTGCTCACAGTGCCACGCCCTGCCCGACCCGCAGCGCCACAGCGCACGCGAATGGCCGGCGGTGGTGAAACGCATGCAGGGACACATGGCCTGGGCCAACACCGTCACCGGTGTTTCGGCGCTGCGCACCAACCCCGAGCTCGACACCGCGGAAATCCTGCGCCTCTTGCAGCAATACGCGCGGCGCTGATCGCGTCTGGCCCGGACGTTCAGACCTGCGGCACCGCCATGCCGCGCTGCACCGCGGGCCGCGCCGAGATCGCGTCGTACCAGCGCTTCACGTTCGGAAAGGCGTTGAGGTCGGTCTTGTGCCATTCGTGGCGCGCGACCCAGGGATAGGTCGCCATCTCGGCGATGCTGTATTCGCCGCCGCCGAGCCATTCGTGTGTTGCAAGGTGCGCGTCGAGCACGCCGTAGAGGCGGCGCGTTTCCGTGGTGTAGCGCTCGATCGCGTACGGCACCGGCTCCTTGGCCGCGCGCAGGAAGTGGTGCACCTGGCCGAACATCGGGCCGATGCCGCCCATCTGGAACATCAGCCACTGCAGCACCTCGTAGCGGCCGCGCACCGCCTGCGGCAGGAATTTCCCGGTCTT
>JAJTHX010000166.1 GCA_021300125.1 Betaproteobacteria bacterium
CCGCAGCGCGGATCGCGGGCGCATAGGCCGCGCGGGTCCGCAGCATCCACCCGGCACCCACCTGCGCCACCTCATAGGGGCGGTCCTCCAGATCGGCCGCCAAATCCTCGATCAAGAGATCAACCGAGGCCCCCTGCCCCACGACACGTGCCAAATGATCCCGCGCCACCGGGTTCGCACTCGCAAACAGCACCGCCTCGATCCGGCGCAGCCATTCCCGCCAGCGAAGATCGGGCGGCAGGTCAGCTAGGTCCCGGTCAAGCCCTCCCTCTTCGCGCCGTGCCATACTCAGACCCCGTAAAGGCGGAAGGTGTCGCGCCCGCTCAGTTCCCGCAGCGCACCCAGTTCCACCAGCCGCTCACAAAGCCGCCGCGCGGCACGGTCCGACAGGATTTCCGGCATCGCCCGGGCGAGCGCCACGGGGGTCAAGACATCCTGCGACAGGATCATTTCCACCGCCCGCGCGGCCCCCTTGGCCCGCAGCTTCGGCACCGCTGCACGCAGACGTGCCGCCGCCCGCGCCAGCGTGCCCGCCAAGGGCAGAGCCTGGCCGACCCCCCTTACAGCGGAACGGTGGCAGGCAAGGCGCAGGTCGTCGCCCCGCAGGCGCAGGTCGCGCGCCGTCATCACCGGGCCCAGAAGCGGCAGCAGATGATCCCGCCCCAAGGCCAGCGACAGCACCGCATCCGCCAGGATCAGGGCCGCGATCTCGCCCCGCGGGTTGCCTTCCAGCACGGCCTCAATGACCTGCGCCGCGCGTTCCACCGGGGTTGGCCCGGTGGCATTGAGGCTTAGGGCAATCCGCTCTGGCGCGACACCCCCTAGCGCGCGGCCCAGATTTGAGACCGAGATCGGCCGCGACACTGCTCGCGACCACTGCCGCAACATATTTCCTGCAGGACCGGGATCATCGCCCGCCTTGGTCAGATGCAGGGCATCACGCATCGCACCGGCCCCTTCGCGGCGTCCCGCGATACCCGCTGAAACCTCTGCCGCCGCCAGCGCCAGCCGATCACGCCAAAGCGCCTGCGGCACATGGTCGGCGGCCGTCGCCAGATTGAGGTGCGCCAATGCGGCCCCTGATCTGAACGCTACCACCTCACGGGTTTCCGGAGGCGCGGTGGTGATCCAACCCGGCAGCGGAGCCAGCATCGGCAGGGGGTCTGATGGCTTGACGCGGGATTTTCTCATGCGGGCAGGATATTCTGCAGCGGCGCTTTTGGCTAGACCATTGCGCCAAAAGCGCCGCATCTTTCGGAACACTGTAATGTCCAATAAGTTTGCATTATCGGACATAAAGAAGATATGCTCAGAGGCATGACCGAAACACCCGAGAAATCGCCTTCAGAGCCGCTGGAACGTCCCGATCGCCATGAGCGGGACGACAGCGCTGATATGGAGCGCGACACGATCGCCCTGCCCTCCCATGTCGCTGGCTCGGGCACGCTCGACCGCCTGGTTGAAACCGCGCGAGACTATGCGCGTCAGGCGGCGTCGGAGAACACGCTGAAGGCCTATGCCAAGGACTGGGTCCATTTCACCCGCTGGTGCCGGATGCGCGGCGCGGACTCTCTCCCCTCGTCGCCCCAGCTGATCGGGCTCTACATAGCCGATCTGGCAACCCCGGGCGGCAAGGCCCCTGCCCTCTCGGTCTCCTCAATAGAGCGGCGGCTGTCCGGCCTGACCTGGGGCTATGCGCAGCGCGGAGAACGGCTGGACCGCAAGGACCGCCACATTTCCAGCGTCCTGGCTGGCATCCGCCGCAAGCACGCACGGCCACCGGCACAGAAAGAGGCCATCTTGCCTGAAGACCTGCGCGACATGCTGGCCACCCTGCCCCACGATCTGCGCGGCCTGCGCGACCGGGCAATCCTGCTGATCGGCTTTGCTGGTGGCCTGCGTCGGTCCGAAATCGTCAGCCTCGATCACGGCAAGGATGACACGCCGAACAGCGGTGGCTGGGTCGAGGTGCTGGAGGACGGGGTCCTAATAACCCTGCACGGCAAAACCGGCTGGCGCGAGGTCGAAATCGCCCGCGGCTCATCCGATCAGACCTGCCCGGTCCATGCCCTGACGCAGTGGCTGCATTACGCAAGGATCGACTTCGGCCCGATCTTCGTCGCCACGTCGCGCAACGGCCTGAAAGCTACGGGCGAGCGGTTGTCGGACAAGCACGTCGCCCGGCTGATCAAGTCCTGCGCCCGCGAGGCCGGGCTACGCCCTGATCTGCCTGAAGCCGAGCGCGTGCGGCTGTTCTCGGGCCATTCCCTGCGTGCAGGCCTTGCCAGCAGCGCGGAAGTTGATGAGCGCTATGTTCAAAAGCAGCTCGGTCATGCCAGCGCAGAGATGACCCGCCGATACCAGCGACGCCGCGACAGGTTCCGGGTGAACCTGACCAAGGCCGCAGGACTGTGACGGAAACCCATGCTTTTCTTGCGTCCGGATTATCCGTATAATCCGGATCAGAGACCAAGGAGTCCACCATGAAAACCATGTCCGCCACCCTCGCCAGCAAGGAATTCGGGCGCTTCATCGACGCGGCGCAGCGCGAACCCATCTTGCTCACAAAGAAAGACCGCCCCGTTGCCGTCACGGTGTCCGTGGCCGATTGGGAAGAATTGATTTCCCTGCGCATCGAGCGCGGCATTGCAGCCGGCCTGGCCGATGTTGCGGAAGGGCGTGTGACCCAGATGACGGACGAAGCCATCGAGCAACGCCTGGCGCGCTTCCGGACCCGGCACCCTGACGCATGAAAGTCTTCCTGACTGAGGCGGCCGAGGACTGCCTTTGGGCGATCTGGGAGCATGACCGGCTGTATTCGGAGAGCCTCGCAGACAAGTTTCAGCGCGACATCGACCGGTTCGTCCGGGATTCCATCAGCGCCAACCCCGAAATCGGCCATGTCTGGCATGCCCCGCGTGGTGTCCGAAGGCTGATTTTCCGGCGGCGCCACAACATTTTCTACACCCTGCGAGACGATGCCGCCTTCGTCCTGTTCATCTTCGATGGACGCATGGACATCAACCAGCAGATCGGGGCGTCCGGGCTAGACGTTGAGACGCTGATCGCGCGATCCGACGACTGAGCAATCGCCTCTTCCCCCCTGCCCTGCCCCGCCAACCGGTCGTTTATTCGCTATATATGAAACTGCAAACGGCCTGTTTTGATGCCTCTGATCGGCTATGCGCGCGTCTCGACCGAAGATCAGACCCCCCTGCCCCAGTCGCAGGCCCTGAAATCTGCGGGCTGCGTCGAGATCCACGAGGAGCAGGCCTCGGGCGGCAACCGTGCGCGGCCCGTTCTGGCGCGCGTGTTGGAACGGATCGGCAAGGGCGACACGCTGGTGGTGGTGCGCATCGACCGTCTGGCGCGGTCGCTCTCCCACCTCCTCGAGGTGATCGAACGGCTGGAGGCCAAGAACGCCTTCTTCCGATCGCTCACCGATCCGATCGACACGTCCTCCCCGCAGGGTAAGTTCACCCTCCAGGTCCTCGGTGCCGCAGCTGAGTTTGAGCGCGCCCTGATCCGCGAACGCACCAAGGCCGGCCTGGCCAGCGCAAGAACCAAAGGCAGGGTCGGCGGCAACCCGGGCCTGCGCGCCCGTGATCCGGCGGCGCTGCGCAAGGTCCGGCTGGCGCGGCAG
>JAJTHX010000188.1 GCA_021300125.1 Betaproteobacteria bacterium
GAAAAACCCTTCGCGATGAAGGTTGCGGAGGCGCGCGAGATGGTCGAGACCTGCAGCAAAGCCGGCGTGGTCCTGCGCATCGCGCACCAGATCCGCCTGGACGCAGCGGTGGTGCGTGCCCGCGAGATCGTACGCTCGGGCCGCCTTGGCAGGCTGGCCGAAGTCTCGCTGGAACGCGCCTCAGGGCTGGGCACGCGACTGTCCTGGCGCAACGATTTCAGCCAGAGCGGCGTGATGTATGACGTCGGCGTGCACCTGCTTGATCTGATCCAGTATGTGACCGGCCAGCGCTTTGTCGAAGTCGCCGCCTTCACCCACCCCGACCGCCGTGCCGGCAAGCCCGATGACACGATGACCGTGCTCGGCCGACTTGAAGGCGACTGCCATGCGCTGGCCCGCGCCACACGCGAGGTCGGCAATGCCGAAAACAACCTGATCGTCGAGGGTGCCGAGGCCACGCTCGTGACTTCACCGCTGCGCTTCGCCAAGGAACATGTCATCACCATCCGCGACGCCCGGGGCAGCATCGAACAGGAACGCTTTGCGGTCAGCCCGGCCTATGACCTGCAGGTAACGGCCTTCGAGGCTGATGTTCGCGGCGAGCGCAGCCTTCTGCCCGATGGCGAGGACGCCGCCTGGACGGTGGCGGTGACCAATGCCGTGCTCACCGCCATTGAGGAGCGGCGCATCGTGACCGTGGCCGGCTGAACGGCCGGCTTGCCGGCGCAGGCCGTGCCCTGCACAATCATCCGAACACAACAACAGGACGTTCCGGAGGCGCCGCATGTCACGCACCATCGCCACCGCTGTCTTAACGCTGCTGACAGCCGCCAGCCTTGCAGCCGCCGCCCAGAACTACCCGGTCAAGCCGCTGCGCATCATCAATCCGCTCGCCGCGGGCGGTAATGTTGACATCGTGGCACGTGGCGTCGCTGAACAACTGAGCAAGGCCCTGGGCCAGCAGGTGCTGGTGGAAAACCGCCCCGGCGCCAGCGCCCTGATCGGCACCCGCTACGTGCGGACCCAGCCTGCCGACGGTTACATCCTGCTCGCCATCGCCAACACCTTCGCCCGAGTGCCGGCCATCGTGGCCGATCCTGGATACGATCCAGTCAAGGACTTCACCGGCGTCTCGCAGACCTGCGACATCCCGATGGTGCTGGTGGTCAACCCCTCGCTCCCGGTGAAAAGCCTCAAGGAATTCATCGCCCTGGCCAAGCGCCGACCGGGCGAGATGACCTATGGCTCCGCCGGCACTGGCGGCACCGGCCATGTCGCGGCCGAGATGTTCAGCCAGCAGGCCGGCATCCGGATGATGCACATTCCCTACAAGGGCAACGCCCCGGCGATGACCGATCTGGTCGGTGGCCAGATCATGCTGCTCTTCGACCAGGTCAGCACCTCCGCCGGCTATATCAAGTCCGGGCGGCTGCGTCCGCTCGGGGTAACTGCCAAAACCCGTTCCCCGCTGTTCCCCGAGGTGCCGACCATCGACGAAGCCGGTCTCAAGGGCTTCGAAGACAGCACCTTCAACGGCCTGATGGCGCCGGCCGGCACGCCGCGCGAGATCCTCGAACGCCTGCGCGCCGAAGTGGTCAAGGCCGTCGCCGTGCCGGCACTGAGGGAACGCTTTGACAAGATCGGCATCCCGCTGGTTGCCAGCAACTCGCTGGAGGAATACAACGCCTTCATCCGCCGCCATGTCGAGGAATTCGCGAAGCTCGCGAAAACCGCCGGCATCACCGCCAACTAGCACTGAACGAGGACCCTGCATGCCCATCAGCCACATTGAACATTTCCTGATCCAGACCGCCGACATCGAAGCCACGCGCGACTGGTATGTCAACGTGCTCGGTTTCCGCGAGGGCCCGCACCCGGACTTCAAGTTCCCGGTGGTCTGGCTCTACCTCGGCGACACCGACGTGGTGCATCTGACGCAGGGCGGCAAGGATGTCAGCGCCAACCGCAAGGCCTACCTCGGCCAGCAGTCGGAGGCGACCACCGGCAGCGGCGTCGTCGACCACATCGCCTTCCGCTGCAGCGGACTCAGCGAAATGATGGAGCGCCTCAAACGCAGCCAGGTCGAATTCCGCAAGCGCATGGTCGATGACCAGGGGCTGTTCCAGCTCTTCCTCTTCGACCCCAACGGCGTGAAGATCGAACTCAATTTCGCCACTGCCGAAGCCCGCGGCATCACACCCGAGCTGATGGCCTCGGCCCTGCCGGCATGAGCGCGCCGCAGTGGCGCATCCGCCAGTATCATTACCTTTCCGAAAACAGCCACGTCCACCCCTTCCTGGTTGATCTGTGGCGCGAGGTTGAGCAGGCCACTGAAGGCAGGGTGACGGCCACGGTCACCGCCGGCAACCAGGGCCTGCCCGGCTCCCACTTGGCCATCGTTGACCTGATGGTCGCAGGAGAGATCGAGGCCTATGTGCTGATGGGCGGCATCCTCGGCGGCAAGGTACCCAGCCTCGAAATCCAGGGCCTGCCCTTCGCCTTCAGCAACCATGCCCAGGTACACCAGGTGCTCGACGGGCCGCTCGGCGATTACCTGCAGTCGCAATTGCGCGCCAAAGGCATCCACGCCCTGCCCGGCGGACTGCTTGAAAACGGCTTCCGTCACATCTCGACCACCACGCGCCCGGTCCGCGGAGCAGCCGACCTTGAAGGGCTGCGCATCCGCATCCCCGAGGGCCGCATGTTCGCCGATGCCTTCGAGAGCCTCGGCGCAGTGCCGGTGGAGGTCAACGTGCTGAAGCTGTACGGCGCGCTGAAAAACCACGAGATCGACGCCCAGGAAAACCCGCTGTCGATCACCGAAGCCCTGAAGCTGCACGAGGTCACGCGCCACGTCAGCCTGACCTCGCATATGTGGTCGGGCTTCAACATGATGATCGGACTCCGGTTCTGGAACGGCCTGCCGGAAGAGATCCGCCAGACCATCGAGCGTGTCGCGCGCAGGCATGTCGCCCGGCAGCGCGCGCATACCGATGCATTGAACCGGACACTGGAATCCCGGATTGGCGAATGGGGCATGCAGGCGCATGCAATCAACCGGGAGGAGTTCCGCAACCGCCTGCGTGAAGCGGGCTTTTACCGCCGCTGGCGCGACATCACCGGCAATACCGCGTGGGGACTGCTCGAAGCTGATCTGGGTCCCTTGGCGTGAACTTATAAGTATCTGTTTTTATTGACTTATTTATTCAACCCATAAAAAAAACCCGGCTTCGGCTGGGGTTTTTTTATGGCGCGCTGGAGGGTCTTTACCCTAGCCGCTACTTCTTGCTGGAGGCCACCGTCGCGGGTTTCGCCTTCTGCTGTTTCTTATAGCGGTCGGCGACGCGGTCCTGGGCCTTGGCCAGGCTTTCGGCATCCTTCTTCGCCGCCTCGTCAGCCTTGGCCTTGGCTTCGGCGGCCTTGGCTTTCGCTTCTTCCGACGGCGGCGGCAGCTTGGCCGACACCGCACCCACACCAAGGCCCAGTATCAGGGCCATCACTGTCACGCCCAGCTTGTGCCAAATCCTCATTTCCATCCCTCCTTCATGGGTGATGCCGCCGCCGGGTTGGCCGCGCCACCACCGCCCTTCGCGGGGTCGGCTGCAACCGACTCGCGATACCAGTATTCATGATGCTCCTTGGCCCAGATTTCGTCGACGTAGCCGGTACGCATCGCGTCATAGGCACCGTCGACGCCGACCGAGCCCAGGTAGATATGCCCCATCGACATGGTGACAAACAGCAGGGCAGAGATGCCGTGCAGCACATTGGAGAGCTGCATCAGTTCACGCCCCTGCGCGAAGTTGGGGAAATTGAGCACGAAGCCGGTGACACTGACCACCACGCCAAGCCCTGTGACTCCGATCCAGAACCAGGTCTTCTCACCGGCATTGAAACGGCCGGACGGGACGTGCTTGCCGGAGAACAGGCCACCGGCATTGGCCAGCCATTTCAGGTCATGAGCCTTGGGGATGTTGTCCTTGACGTAAGTGGCAAACATCAGGACCGTGCACACCGCGAACACCGGACCCACAAAATTGTGGATCAGTTTCGAGAGCTGGGCGATCAGGCTGAACAGGGTGTAACCGATGATCGGCAACAGAATGTGCTTGCCGAACATGATGATCACCCCGGTGACTGCCAGAAGCACGAAACTGATCGCCACTCCCCAGTGCACCGTGCGTTCCCAATACGAGAAGCGCAGCAGGCTGCGGCCGGTCGGCTTTTCATGGAGGCGGATCGGCCCCTTGAAATAATAGTAGGTGCCGACCAAGGCAGCCATCAGTACCAGCAGCCAGCCGCCGTAGACGGTAATCACGTGATTGCGCAGCTGGCGCCAGGTCTCGCCCTCGGTCTGAACCAGCACCTCGGTCTCGACGCCGCGCACCTGCGTGGTCTGGTACGGATTGTCGCCGCCGCGCACATCTCGCCACACCGGTGCATTGTTGCCCGGCTGCACCTGCTGCCGGGCCGCCTGTTCCTGTGCCGACGAGGTGTCGGCCGCGGTCACGGGTGCCGCGAACCCCAGCACCAGCGCCGCCAGCCCTGCGATGAGCCACTGCCTGTTGCAGACCCGCATCGCCTCCTCCTTTATCCCTGGATTCACGCCTGTGATGCCTGGCCTACTGCACGGCCTTGGCGTATTCGTTCTGACCGGTGTTGCGGGCCTTGACCGCCTTCTCCCACGCCAGTTTGTCGCCCTTGAACAGGTCATTTTCCCAAGGCCGCGCATCGGGCTTGCCCTGGTACTGGCCCTGCTTGTAGACGGTGACCGGCTGTTTTTCGCCGCAACCGGCCAGACCGGCTGCAGCCAAAGCCACTGCGGATGCGATCAGCAGGGTTTTCAAGATTTTGCTCCCGCAGGCGGGGTCGGGGCCCTCTCCGGCTTGCCGTAGGCCGTGCCCCAGCCCCAGACATCAGCGCCCTTGCCACGTTTGAGTACCCGTGTGCGGTAGATGTCGGCGATGATATCGGCATCGCCGCCAAGCAGCGCCTTGGTCGAGCACATCTCGGCGCAGGCCGGCAGCTTGCCCTCGGCCAGCCGGTTGCGGCCGTATTTGCGAAACTCCGTCGCCGAGTGGTCCGTCTCGGGACCGCCGGCGCAGAAGGTGCACTTGTCCATCTTGCCGCGCAAGCCAAAGGCACCATCCTGCGGGAACTGCGGGGCGCCGAAGGGGCAGGCGTAGAAACAGTAGCCGCAGCCGATGCACAGGTCCTTGTCATGCAGGACCACGCCTTCGGAGGTCTTGTAGAAACAGTCAACCGGGCACACCGCCATGCAAGGCGCATCCGAGCAGTGCATGCAGGCCACCGAGATCGACTTCTCCCCCGGCAGCCCGTCGTTGAGCGTCACCACTCGGCGGCGGTTAACACCCCAGGGCACCTCATGTTCGTTCTTGCAGGCGGTCACGCAGCCGTTGCACTCGATGCAGCGCTCGGCGTCACACAGGAATTTCATTCTTGCCATGATGTTCTCCTCGTCGCTTTCGCCCGGTTAAGCCTTGGCCACCTGGCACAGCGTGGTCTTGGTTTCCTGCATCATGGTCACGATGTCGTAACCATACGTGGTCGCCGTGTTGACCGCCTCGCCGCGAACCACCGGGGCGGCTCCCTCCGGATACTGCTTCTTCATGTCCTCGCCCTCCCACCAGCCGGCGAAATGGAAGGGCAGGAACACTGTACCCGGCGCCACCCGTTCCGTGACCAGGGTCTTCACCTTGATCCGGGGCTTGCTCGGCGCTGGCGTGGAGACCCAGACATACTCGTTGTTGCGCACGCCGCGATCATTGGCATCCTTCGGATTGATCTCGACGAACATCTCCTGCTGCAGTTCGGCGAGCCAGGGGTTGGACCGGGTCTCGTCGCCGCCGCCCTCGTATTCGACCAGGCGGCCGCTGGTCATGATCAGCGGAAACTGCTTGCCTGCGTCCTTGTTCGCGTCCTGCACCGTCTTGAACAGCACCGGCAGGCGCCAGCGGTTCTTTTGGTCGGCGTGCGTCGGATACTTCTCGATCAGGTCGGCGCGCGGGCTGTAGAGCGGCTCGCGGTGCACCGGCACCGGATCCGGAAAATTCCACACCACCGCGCGTGCCTTGGCGTTGCCGAAGGGGTGGCAACCGTGGTTTTTCATGAACACGCGGATCATGCCGCCCGACAAATCGGTCTTCCAGTTCTTGCCTTCGGCAGCCTTTTTCTCGTCCTCGGTCAGCTCATCCCACCAGCCGAGCTTCTTCAGCAGCACGTGGTCGAGTTCAGGATAGCCGGTGGTGAGATCCGCACCCCTGGAGTGCGAGCCATCCTCGGCGAGCAGGTTCACGCCATCCTTCTCCACGCCGAAGTTGGCGCGGAAGTTGCCGCCACCATCCATCATGTGCTTCGACGTGTCGTAGAGGTTGGGCGAGCCGGGATGCTTCAGCTCGGCAGTGCCGTAACAGGGCCACGGCAGGCCGAAGTAGTCGCCGTCGAGCACATAGCCGGTCTTGGCGTCCTTGCCGCCCCTGGCGCGCAGCGTCTTGACGTCGAAGACGTGCATGTTGCGCATGTGCGCCTGCAGGCGCTCCGGCGAATGGCCGCTGTAACCGATGGTCCACACGCCGCGGTTGATCTCGCGCAGCGTGTCTTCCATGTCCGGCTCGTCCATGCCGCCCTTGCCCTTGACCAGCTTGATCTTGCCGACCAGCTCCTTGGCGAAGCCGAACTTCTGCGCCAGCTGGTACATGATCATGTGGTCGGTGCGCGACTCGAACATCGGTTCGATCACCTTCTCGCGCCACTGGATGGATCGGTTCGAGGCGGTGCAGGAGCCCGCGCACTCGAGCTGTGTCGCAGCTGGCAGCAGGTACACCCCATCCTTGCGCGCCCGCGCCGCCATCGCGGCCGTGGCCGAGGGATAGGGATCAATCACGACCAGCGTGTCGAGTTTCTGGATCGCCTCAAGCATCTCCTTGCCGCGGGTCTGGCTGTTCGGCGCATGACCCCAGAAGATCACCGCCTTCAGGTTGCTGTCCTGGTCGATCAGCTCGTTTTTCTCGAGGATCGCATCCACCCAGCGCGACACCGTGATGCCCGGCTTGGTCATCATGCCGGGTGCGAACTGCTTCTTGATCCACTCGAAATCGACACCCCAGACGCTGGCGAAGTGCTTCCACGAGCCTTCGGCGATGCCGTAATAGCCCGGCAGCGAATCCGGATTCGGGCCGACGTCGGTGGCACCCTGCACATTGTCATGGCCGCGGTAGATATTGGTGCCGCCGCCGGCGACACCCACGTTGCCCAGCGCGAGCTGCAGCAGGCAGGAGGCGCGCACCACGGCGTTGCCGTTGGTGTGCTGGGTCTGCCCCATCGCCCAGACGATGGTGCTCGGCTTGTTCTTGGCCATCTGCTCCGCGACATCGCGGACTTCGACCTCCTTCATGCCGGTGACTTCCTCGACCTTGTCGGGCGTCCACTTGGCAGCCTCTTCCCGGACCTTGTCCATGCCGTAGACACGGTCCTTGATGTACTGCTTGTCTTCCCAGCCGTTCTTGAAGATGTGGTGCAGCATGCCCATCAGGAATGCAACGTCGGTGCCGGAGCGGATCCGGTAGAAGGTGTCGGCCTTGGCGGCAGTACGGGTGAAGCGCGGATCAACGACTATCACCTTCGCGCCATTCTCCTTGGCGTGCAGGGTGTGCAGCATGGATACCGGGTGCGCCTCCGCGGCATTCGAACCGAAGAACAGGATGCACTTGGAGTTCTGTTCATCGTTGTAGGAGTTGGTCATCGCGCCATAGCCCCAGGTATTGGCTACGCCCGCGACCGTGGTCGAGTGGCAGATGCGCGCCTGGTGGTCCATGTTGTTGGTGCCGAAGAACGACACGAACTTGCGCAGCAGGTAGGCCTGCTCGTTGTTGTGCTTCGAGGAGCCGATCCAGAAGGTGGCATCGGGGCCCGACTCCTTGCGGATCTTCAGCAGCCGCTCGCCGACCTCGTTGAGCGCCGCATCCCAGGAAATCTTCTCCCACTTGCCGTCCTTCAGCTTCATCGGCGTACGCAGGCGGTGCGAGATTTCATGCATGCCGTGTTCGCGGATCGAAGCGCCCTTCGCGCAGTGCGCGCCGAGGTTGATCGGCGAATCAAACACCGGTTCCTGGCGGATCCACACGCCGTTCTGCACCACCGCATCGATCGCGCAGCCCACCGAGCAATGGGTGCAGATCGTGCGCTTGACTTCGATCTTGCCGGCGCCCGCCTTTTCGGCAGCCTCGGCTTTTTTCATCACCGGGAAGGGCAGCTGCGACAGCGCGGCAGCGCCGCCGGCGGCAAAGCCGCTGCGCTTCAGAAAAGTGCGGCGGTCGATGGTGTTGCCGAGAAAAGCGGCGGCATTGCGCACCATGCGATTCTGGCTGGCTGCGATCCCGGGCTGCGCGGGTTTGCGAGTGAGCAACATGAGTGTTCTCCTCAGACCTTGGTGGTTTCGTAGTAACGGCGCACGTGTTCGGTGAACTGGTAGCCCTGGTCCTGGCGCACTTTCTGTCCGGCCACGGCGGCAGCCTCCTCCACCTTGCCGCCCTGGGTGGCCACTGCAGCAACGGCAGCCCCTCCGACACCGACAGCGGCAAGAAACTTGCGGCGACTCATCTTGTTGTTCATGGCGGCCTCCTCAGGCAAGATCGAAGTACTGCGTTTCGTGGGTCAGGAATGCGTCGGTGAAGCGCGCGACACTGGAATAGAAATCCGCCTCGGGCACGGCGGCAAGGATCTGTTCGGACAACCCGGAATACCAGGGGCCCAGGTAGTCGCGGAAAAACGCGCGCTGGCGTTCGAAAGCCTCCGCATCCCCAAGCTCCTCGGCGATCAGGCCGCGCATGACGTCACACAGTGCGGCGAAATGGTCTTCGTATTCGGTATTGTCTTCCGCCCGCTCAAAACCAAGCAGGGCCAGATCCTCACGCAGCTCGACCAGCAACTGGCCGCGGCGGCGGCCCCGCGTGTAGCTCGAGGCATACGGTGACACCGCAGGCAGCCCGGGACTGACGAACAACGCATCGAACTGCGCTCCAGCCTCATCGGCCGTGGTGTCGCGCGCAGCAGCGCACAGTGCGCGCCAGCTGTCACCCAGCACACCGGATTCGTCTTCAATCAGGGATTCGGCCGCAGCCAGCCCCTGCAGCAATTGCGCATCGGGCCGCGCATGAAAGAGATGCGACAGCACGGCATAGAGCCCGGCTCTTGCGCCGTTCTCCTCCATGAGGTCTGCCTGTGGAGCGCCGCTCCTGGCAGTTTCTGTCGTGGCCGTCATCATGTGAATTTTTGCCTATCCTATGCCGATGCAAGGCAAATTTCCACAACAAAACTGGGCTGAAACGATAGTAATTCTCATCTGCTGATCGTTCACCGCGAATGCTTTCAACATTCTTACGGATCGAGGATGTTGCCGTGCTTGGCGCCCTGCATCAGATCCACCACCCGGCAATCGGCGCACATCTTGATCCGGTCCAGCGCCCCCGGTTCGGCGAACATGGAATGGCCACTCAGCCGGGCGATCATGCCGTCCACCATCTGCTTGGTTCCAAACGGTTTTCCGCACTTGATGCAGGCAAAGGGCTGGGTCTCGTTCCTGGTGCGCGGCCGGGTGGCCTCGCTGGTCAACAGCAGTCTCGGGGCCAGGCTGATGGCGTTTTCAGGGCATGTGCGTTCGCACAATCCACATTGCACGCAGTTGCGCTCGATGAAACGCAATGCCGGATGTTCCTTGGAATCCTGCAACGCCCCTTCGGGACAGGCACCGACACAGGCCAGGCACAGGGTACATTTGCCCTTGTTGACCTCGACCGCACCGAAAGGCGCCCCGCCACGCAGCGCGATCACTTCGGGTTTGGCCGTGGACAGCGTTGCGAAATGATCAAACACAAAATCCAGCGTGCGACGCTTTTCGTTGCCGGGGTTGAAACCTGCCGCCTTCAAAGAAACGGCCGCTGGCAGTGCCGCGATCCGCTCCGCTGCAGCAATCGAATCCCCGGCAACCAGCAGGTGCAGGCGACCCGCACCCACACCAAAGCCCGCGAGAATCTCCTCGCCCAGCGCCATCTGCGCCTGCAGCGCGGCGGTGTATTCCTCCGCCTCCGAGCCTGCGGCAAGCACCGCCACCTGCGCGGCACCCAGCGCCACCGCACCCAGCATCAGGTCCAGGCCAACCGAGGCCACGTGCAGGACCTCGACCGGGATCAGGTCAGCCGGCAGGCCGGTGCCGCTGCGCGCGAGTTTCGCGATCAATGCACGGCCATCCCCGCCGTTGTGGAACAGCAGCCTCGGATTGCGACCGCCGGCTGCGGCATACGCCTTGAGCATCGCCTTGATGCGGGCACCGACATCGGCCACCCGCGGGTAGGCATAGGTCATCGCCCCCGAGGGGCAGACCGTGGCGCATCCGCCGCAACCCATGCACAGGTGGGGATCAACCTCGACGCGGTTGTCCTTGAGCAGGCTGGTGATCGCACCGGTCGAGCAGACATCGATGCAGCGCGTGCAGCCGCTGATGCCGGATCGCCCGTGGGCACAGAGGCTTTCCTTGTACTGGAAGAATTTCGGCTTGCCGAAGCTGCCGGTGAGCTGGGGCAACTGCGCGGCCGCCAGTGCCTGCTCCAGCGGGTCGCGCCCCGGCGCCAGATAACCCTGCGGCGGCTGCGAACGCCGGATCAGCGGCGGATCTGAGAGATCAAACACCAGGTCGAAGCGCTCGCTGCGCGCCGTATCGGCCCGCGCGAAATCGATGGCGCGCACATCACCGCAGGCCGCCACACAGCTGCGATGGGACTTGCAGCGATCCAGGTCAACCTGCAGCGCCGCGGTGATGGCCTGCTCGGGGCAGGCCTGCACGCAGGCGCCGCAACGGGTGCAGGCTTCAAGGTCAATCGGATTGCGCTGGACCCAGCGCGCCTCGAAAGCCCCAAGATAACCCTGCAGCGACTCCACCGCCCCGGACAGCACCGCATAGCGGCGTTCGGCCGGCAATTCGGCCTCACGCGCGACGTCGGTGACCAGCACCGTCACCGACAGGGTGTCCGCGAGGCGTTCGGCCCAGGGCAGTGCCGCAGCGCCGGGCCCGATGATCAGCAGTTCGGAACCCGCCTCGTAGTCCACCTGCGGCACCGGCTCCGGATCGGGCAGATCGGCGGCGGCGAGCAGTGCCGCCATCTTCGGCGCGGCCTCCCGCCCCCGCGCGGACCAGCCGGCATTTTCGCGGATGTTGGCAAACCGGATCGCGCCCGTGCCGCCGAGTTCGGCATGCAACTGCGTGAACAGCGGCGCTTCCTGTGTGCAGGCCACCAGCAGATCGTCGCCGCCCTTGACTGCCGCCTCGAAAGCGCCGAGGTGGCGGCGGCACAGCGCCTCCTGCACTTTCGACGGGGCTTCGCCCTCGCCCAGCGCCGCGGCGATGGCCTGGCCGTCCACGGTCATGGTGCGGTTGCAGTTACAGAGCATTACTTTGTGGCGCATGGGCTTTCCGTTCGGGATGGCGATGCTGGTGTTCAGGGATCAGCGGTGATGGGTTCGGCCGCCGGGTGCCGGCTGTGGCGTCACTGCGGTTTCGGGGAGCGCTGCGGTGCCGGCACCGGATGCCGGCACCTCCAGCGCCGGGGATTCCCCGGCGGGCGGGACCAACTGCGCCGCTTCCGCCGGCGCCACCTCCTGCGCCGGGGCTTGCTCAGGTTGCAACCCAGCCTCGCGCAGGCGCTGCGCTTCGCGCCTCGCCTCCTCCTCGCGCCGCTCGCGCGAGGCCTTCAGGATATCCTGCGCGTGGCGCAGTTCCTTCATCATCGCCTCGGGGATCGGGTCATTCGCGGAGTAGTCGTCGATATAGACGTCCAGACCATCCATCACATTGAAGTGCGGATCGCTGAACAGTTTTTTCAGTGCAGCGCGGCGCAGCTTGTCATCGACTTTCGGATGCAGGAAGCCGCTGAAATCGGAATCCGGGGTGAGGGTCTCCAGCGCAGGCAGCGCCGGTGGTTCCTGCTCCGGGGCCGGACGTGCCGGCGCCGTCGCGGGCGGGGCATCGCGCTGCTCGCGCTTGCGCCGCGACCAGCGCGACAGGAACTCCTCTGCGGTTTCCTTGCGGTTTTCCTCTTCCGGTGGCTTGGACATCACCGGCTCTCCTCTGCAACCCTGCACCGCGGTCTTTTAGTCCGGCCGCCAGTTACCCATGCGGCCCTTGTCTTTATTGGTCGCGTACTTCGGTTTCTTGCGCGGCTCGGGCTGGTAATGTAATTCACAATACGACGCCAGCCACGGCAGCAGTTCCGCAGGCAGTGGCACACCATCCACCGGCTCGCCGCTGTCAAGCCAGCGTGAACCCTCGTGATAGCTCACCGTGAGCTGCGCCGGCACCGCCTGATCACCTTCCATGCGCCACAGCACAAACACCTTGGGCTGCGGCGAGGTGATGTTCATGAAATAGCCTTCGGCCTCGTCGCGCTGCAGGGTAATGACCAGGCCACTGTGCAGCACCTGGCGCGAGCCCGGGCCGTCAACGATCACCCTGGGCGCGGCGCCAGGCGTCCGGTCCTGCACCACGCCGGCGGCCTGCCAGCGCTCGTTCGCCCAGCGGTTTTGCAAGGGCACCCGTTCCATGATCACCGCGGCCGGCCAGCGGCCGGGCACGGGTTCGACAATGTTCGACATGACCGCATTCTGCGCCCAGGACGATGGCGGTTCAACCGACCCCTGCGCTAAATACCTGATTCGCAAGTATTGTCTTCAAGCCATTGGGTTGCGCCGGGGCAAGGCGAAAGCCATAATCTGCGGCTCTCGCAGCGCCAAACACATGAACGCTCCGCTCACCGCAGCCCCCGTCACCGCCAGCCGCGATCGCCTCGGCCGGCCGCTGCGCGA
>JAJTHX010000120.1 GCA_021300125.1 Betaproteobacteria bacterium
GCCTGCTCGGCGACCGCGACGCGATGGCTGCGATCATGCGCCCCGGCCACTGGTATGTCGCCAGCGTGCTGCTCGCTTCGGTAGGCTATGTGGTGCAGGACGTTGTCGCCGACGCGATGACGGTCGAAGCGGTGCCGCATGTGGATGCCGAGGGCCGGCCGCTCGACCCCGCGCAGCGCAAGCTGATGAACACCACGATGCAGACCCTGGGTCGCGTGGCCATCATCGGCGGCGGCGTACTGGTGTCGGTCATCAACCTCTACGTCTTTACCGGCGTGCACGCGCTGTCCGAGGCCGAGAAGGTGGCGATCTACCGCCAGGTCTATGCCATGGCGCTGTTCATCCCCGCGATCTCGGTTCTGGGCGTGATCGTGGCCATGCTGCTGCGCCGGCGCGAGTACCGGCGCCTGCTCGCGCAGGGCCACAGCCGCGAGCACACCCTCACGCTGCTCGATCCGCGCGGCGAGCCGACAAAACCCAACTGGTGGATCCTGGGCGGCAGCGGCCTGTTCGTCGCGTTCACTCTGGGCATGGGCTTCAGCCGCATCCCCTTCAACCAGGAAATCATCTTCGCCGGATCGTTCGCGATCATCAGCTTCCTGCTGCTGCGCCTGACGCGTGAGCTCGACGCCAGCGCCCGCGCCACGCTGCTCGGCACCGTGATCGTGATCTTCGTCTTCCGCGCGATACCGGGGCCGGGCGAGGGCATCACCTGGTGGTTCATCGACGAGCTCAAATTCGACCAGCAGTTCATCGCGCTGCTGTCGCTGATCGGATCGGTGCTGACCCTCGCCGGCATGTTCGTGTTCCGCCGCTTCATCGCCGAGCATTCGATCGCCTATGTCGTCGGCTTCCTGACCGTGGTCGGTGCGGTGCTGTCGCTGCCCTACGTCGGCATGGTGTTCGGTCTGCACCAGTGGACCGCGGCCGCCACCGGCGGCGTGGTCGATGCCCGCTTCATCGCGCTGGTCAACACGGCGCTGGAATCGCCGCTGGGGCAGATTGCGATGATCCCGATGCTGGCATGGATCGCCAATTCCGCGCCCGCCCACCTGAAGGCCACCTATTTCGCGGTGATGGCCTCGTTCACCAACCTTGCGCTGTCGGCCTCAGCGCTGGGCACCAAATACCTGAACCAGGCTTACGTGGTGTCGCGCGAGGTCAAGGACAAGACCGGCGCGGTCAGCACACCGGCCGACTACAGCCAGCTGCCGGAACTGCTGGTCGTGCAGCTGGTCATAGCCGTTGCACTGCCCTTCGCCGCGATCCTGCTCACGCGGCGCCTGGGCCTGCGCAGCGCCTGAAACCATGGATGCACAACCTTTCGCCAGCGAAGACGGCGGCACCACCGACCTGATCCTGCGCGCGGTGGCCTTCGCCGCGCACAAGCATCGCGACCAGCGGCGCAAGGACAAGGAAGCCTCGCCCTACATCAACCACCCGATCGAGCTCGCCCATGTGCTGTGGGACGAAGGTGGCGTGCGCGATCCGCTGGTGATCGCCGCGGCTCTGCTGCACGACACGCTGGAAGACACCGAGACCAGCTGGCAGGAACTGCGCGGCGCCTTCGGCGAGGAGATCGCCGACATTGTGCTCGAGGTCACCGACACGCAGTGGCTGAAGAAGGAAGTCCGCAAGCGCCTGCAGGTGGCGAAGGCCCGGCACTCGAGCGAACGCGCGCGCCTGGTCAAGCTCGCCGACAAGATCTGCAACGTGCGCGACCTCGGCACGCGCGCGCCGGCGAACTGGTCGGTGGAACGCAAGCGCCAGTACTTTGAATGGGCCAAGGAAGTGGTGGACCGCCTGCGCGGCACCCACGCCGAGCTCGAGCGGCGCTTCGACGAGGTCTATGCGCTGAAACCCTGAGCGCGGACTGTCCGCATCGTGGGACTCAGCAAAAGCGGCGCGGCCTGCCGTTAGAATCGCGGTCGAACACGTCACCGCCCGGAGAATGCCACCATGAAAATCACCCACGCCAGCACAGCGCTGGTCTCGCTGCCACACGACGAACCGCTTGCCGACGGCCCGACCACACCGGGCTCGAAGAACTTCATCGTGCTCAAGCTCGGCACCGATGCCGGCCTTGAAGGCATCGGCTTCACCTTTTTCGGCGGCTCGCTCGACCGCGCGCTGCTTGCCGCGGTGACCGACCTTGCCGAACTGTGCAAGGGCGCGGATCCGATGCGCATCGAACAGATCACCGAAAAGCTGCGCACCTCCTCCCCTGGCGGACCCGGCGGTATCCTGACGCTGGCCATGTCGGCCATCGACATCGCGCTGTGGGACATCAAGGGCAAGGCGCTCAACCTGCCGGTGGCGACGCTCGCCGGTGGCCACCGCAGCACGGTCAACACCTATGCCAGCGGCGCGCTGATGCGGCATTTCTCCCTCGACCACGTGGTCAAGGCGGCGGCACTGCTCAGGTCGCGCGGCTTTCGCCAGATGAAGACACAGCTCGCACTGCCCGGCGACACCAACCAGGTGAAGGAAATCGAGCGCATACGCCTCATCCGCGAGGCCATCGGCTATGAAACCGACCTGATGTGCGACATCAACCAGCGCTGGGATGTACGCCAGGCCATCTCCATCGGCCGCCAGGTCGATCCCTACCGCCTCTTCTGGCTCGAGGACGTCACCACCTGCGACGACTACGACGGGCTTGCCACGGTGACCCGCGCGCTGGACACGCCCGTGGCCTGCGGTGAGTACCTCTACGGAATTGCGCCTTTCCGCCAGATGCTTGAGGCCCGCTCCGTGGATATCGTGATGATCGACGTGCTGCGCGCCGGCGGCATAACGCAATGGCTGAAGATCGCCGGCATGGCCGAAGCCTTCAACCTGCCAGTGGTGAGCCACCTCGCACCGGAAATCCATGTGCATCTGGTTTCCGCGGTGCCCAACGGCCTTACTGTCGAATACATGCCCTGGTCATCACGGCTGTTCAAGGAGGTTGTGCAACTGAAGGATGGCAAGCTCTCGGTGCCGCAGAAGCCTGGGCTGGGCCTGGAATTCGACCCGAAAGTGGTGCAGTTCAAGTAAACCTGACCCGGACCACAAAAAAGGCGGCCCGGAGGCCGCCATTTTTTGCTGCGGGGACAGGGCTTACTGGAACTTGGCCCCGCTGCGCTTGACCACGTCGGCCCACTTATTCATGTCGGCGAGCATGAACTTGCGGAATTCCTCGGGCGAGTGGGTCACTGCTTCGGAACCGTTGTTCTCGGCGACCTTGGCAAACTCCGGCGACTTCACGTAGGCCGCCACATCGGCATGGATTTTGGCCAGCAGCGGCTTGGGCATCTTCGCCGGGCCGGCCACACCGTACCAGCCCACCACCTCGAAGCCCGGCAGCACCTCGCTCATCGCCGGAATGTCCGGCGCGGCGCTGATTCGCTTGGCACTGGTCACTGCAAGGCCGCGCAGCTTGCCCGCGCGCACCTGCGCGAAGGCGCCGGTGAGACCCATGAAGTTGTAGTGGTATTCGCCCTGGATCAGCGCGATCGCTGCGGGGCCGGTGCCGCGGTAAGGAATATGCTGGCCTTTGGTGCCCATCATCAGGTTGTAGAGCTCACCGGCAAGATGGCCGCCGCTGCCGATGCCGGCGGAGCCGAAGTTCATTGGCTCGCGCGTGGATTTGGTCCACTGCACGAAGTCCTTCACGGTCTTCGCCGGATGAGAGGGATTCACCACCAGCAGCAACCCGCCTGCGGTCATCTGGCTGATCGGAGTGAAGTCGTTGACCGGGTGATAAGGCAGCTTGGGGAAGATCGCCGCGTTGATGGTGTGCTGATGATAGGGGATGAACAGGGTGTAGCCATCAGGTGCGGAGTCCTTGGTGATTTCACCCGCGTTGATGCCCGAGGCACTGCCGCGGTTATCGACAATCACCTGCTGGTTCCACACCTTCGTCAGCTGGGTGGCCAGCAGGCGTGCCAAGAAATCGGTGGTGCCTCCGGGAGCCGCCGGGGTAATGATCCGCACCGGGCGATTCGGAAAACCATCGGTGCCCTGGGCTGCGGCCGGCAGCGCGAAGCCGAGCGCCGCGATCGCGGGCAGCAGGGCAAGCGGGAGTCTGCAAAGCTTTTCCATGAGTGGTCTCCTCATCGTTTTTTGGAGCTGCGATTGAAGCAACGGCGAAGGATAACCCAGCCTGCGCGCTCCTGCAGCGCGTGTGCCGCCGGCAAAGCTGATGACAGCGTTACAATCGCGGCCCCGCCCGGCCCGATATTGAGGGGCTGGCAGGAATCTGACCCTCCGCCCATGATTCAGTTCCGCAAGCTGTCAATTGCCCGCGGCGCACGCCGCCTCATCGCCGAAGCCGACCTGCAGATCCACGCCGGCTGGCGCGTCGGCCTCACCGGCGCCAACGGCAGCGGCAAATCCAGCCTGTTCGCGCTGCTGCGCGGCGAATTGCAGGCCGAACACGGCGATTGCATGCTGCCGCCCTCCTGGCGCATCGCCAGTGTCGCCCAGGAAACGCCGGCGCTGGACCGCGAGGCCATTGAATACGTGCTCGACGGCGATCGCGAACTGCGCGCGCTGCAGGCCGACCTTGCCGAGGCCGATGCCAGCTCCACGGCTGACGGCACACGGCTGGCCGAACTGCATGCACGCCTCGACGACATCGGCGGCTACAGCGCCCAGGCCCGTGCCGCAGCCCTGCTCTCGGGCCTTGGTTTTGCCGAGGCCGACCACCGGCGTGCCGTGAAAACCTTTTCCGGCGGCTGGCGCATGCGGCTCAACCTGGCGCAGGCACTGGTCTCACGCGCCGACCTTTTGCTGCTTGACGAGCCCACCAACCACCTTGACCTTGATGCGGTGGTCTGGCTCGAGTGCTGGCTCGCCGCATTCCGCGGCACGCTGCTCATCGTCTCGCATGACCGCGAATTCCTCGACGGCTGCGTCACCCATATCGCGCACATCGAAAATGCCGAACTCAGGCTGAGCACCGGCAATTACTCGGCATTCGAAGAGGCGCGCGCGGCGCGGCTCGCCGCACAGCAGGCGATGTACGAAAAACAGCAGCGCGTGATCGCGCACATGGAATCCTATGTCGAGCGCTTTCGCGCCAAGGCCAC
>JAJTHX010000197.1 GCA_021300125.1 Betaproteobacteria bacterium
AATGCGGGGGAATTTCATGCGCAGGCATCGCCGGATCGGCAGGCATGCTGCGCTGGATCTGCAGGCGCAGCTCGCGCAGGTGGCGCTCGAGGTCGGCGATCTGCTGTTGCTGGCGGGCAACTGTTCGATTCAGTTCGTCGAGCAGGTCTTCGCTGAAGGCGAACTTGATTTCCAGCTCGGTGATGCGGTCGCTCATGCCGCGCCCCCGGGCGCCCTAGGCGCAGCCAGCACGCGCACGCACACGCCGCTGCACTCGACGCGCTGGCCGGCACGGATTTTTGCGGTCTTGCGCGTTTCAACAACACCATCCACGCAGACCGCGCCGCTGGCGGCAAGCTGCTTGCCCTGGCCCCCGCTGTCGGCGATGCCGGTAAGCTTCAGCAGGTCACAAAGGCGCACATGGTCATCGCGCAGGACAAAGTCTTTGGGTTCAGCAGGATTCACGGCAGCACTGATGGCAGGCAAAATGTCGCGGGAAGCCGACATGATACTGGAAGCCAAAGCGGAACCCGGGAGCAGTTTCGGATTCCAGCCGAAGATGGCACCGAAATGCAACCGGAATCCGATACTCATCCCTGTGCTGATACGGCTGGTGCTGTGCGAAGTGCCGCTGCTTGCAGGCGCCTGCAGCATGGTGCCGCAGCGCGTCATTGAAGCGCCACCGCCACCAGCTGCAGCAGAACCCCGCGCCACCGGACACGCGACTACGCTGCCGGCGGCTGAAAGCGCGGTCGTACCGGCGCCGGTGAGAGCCGCTGCAACCGACAGGCCAGTGGCCCAGCCGAGGACGGCAGACAAGCCTGGCACGAAAGCAGAGCCTCGCATTGAAACCCGGACCGAGGCCAAACCCGTACCGGAACCGCCTGCAATACTGGCCGGCGCAAGACCCGCCGCCACGCTCGACCTCGACACGCTTGAACTGCGGCTGCGCAACACGGGTGCAATCGGCGGCTTCACCAAGCTGGCCCTGAAAAACCAGGTGGACGATCTGCTGGATCGTTGTCGCGACCACTACGCCGGGCGCTGCAGCGCGACACTTCCCCAGTTGCGGCAAACGTACGAACAGCTGATCCAGCGCGTGCACGGCCTGCTGCGCGACGGTGACCCGCCGCTGGCCACGTCGATCCTGCAGTCGCGCGAAGCCATCTGGGCCGTGCTCACCGATCCCGTGAAATTCGCGAGGCTTTGAGTGGAACTCCGAGCCCCCACCCGCAGGCAGCGCATCACCCGCAGCGGCTGGCTGCTGCTCGCAGCACTGATTCCGGCAGCGCCGGCGCTGGGCCAAAGTCCCGCACCGGAGCAGGACCTCGAAACCACGCTGTCATTGCTGGGCCAGCCCTGCGGCAAGGTCACCGCGGTCACCACCCAGGGCAATGACCACCTGGTGACCTGCAGCAATGGCGCGCGTTACCGCGTCTTCATCAACGCACAGGGCCGCGTCGTCGCCGAGAAACGCTGAGCCTGTCAGGGCTTGACCGCCACGGTCAGGGCTGCATGGTGTTCAAAGCGGATCTGTTGCGCCTCGATGCGCAGGTCAATGCCGGCACTCTGCCCGGCACGCGCCAGCGCAGCCATCACCACCCGCAAGGGCCCGACACGCTCCGGCGCATTGGTGATCTTCATCCATTCGCCGAATTCGCGGTGGTTGGTCCAGGGCAGGAAAGTCTCGACCCGCAGTCCGGCGGCGGCCAGCGCGGCATGCAGCTCGCTTTTCGGCAGCATGCGCACGTGCGAGGGATCCCGGATGGTTTCCAGCGCGTTGTGCAGCGTGGCCTCGGCGGGATCCTCGGCTGCGGTGACGTCCACGGTAATGACCCGTCCGCCGCTGCGGACGACCCGCGCCATCTCGCGCAGCGCCGCCGGCGGGTCGCTGAAGTGATGCACGGCCGAACGCGACACCACGGCATCAAAATGGCCGTCCTCGAAGGGCAGTGCCTCGGCCCGCCCCGGCAGCGCGCTCACATTGGCGAGGCCGGCTTTTGCGCAGCGCTGCCGCATTTTTTCCAGCATCTCCGGCGTGAGATCGCACCCGACCACCTCGGCCGCGCCGGGCGCGAGCTTCTCGACCACGATGCCGGGGCCGCAAGCGACATCGAGGATGCGCGGCGAGGGCATGAAATGCGCCGCCTCGCGGATGCGCTCGAGCACCGCGGCATCATTGAACAGCGCGGCACCGGCCATCGCGTCGGCCTGGCGCGTGAATTCGCGACGGACCACTTCATCGTGATCGGACATGGAACATTTCCTTTATCTTGACTGGCGGCCTGCCATGGGCTGCGGCCGGGCGCGCATTATCGCCGCTGCCAGCGCCAGCGGCACCAAGCCGCGCGGCATCACACCAAGTGGACTGTGCCGCCTGCGGCCGCAGGATCGCCAGTGAAAACGCTATCATTGCGCGGACTATTATTCATGCTCGAAGGCAAAACCATGACCTCCACACCCGCCACCCTCTCCTCCGCCGACCGCACCACCCCGCAGCTCGCCGCGGCCATGGTGCCGCCCCACCTGCGCATGATGCTGGCGCTGCAGGATTTCGAAGCGCCGGCGCGGCGCTATATGCCGCGCCCGATCTTCGGCTATGTCGCCGGCGGTGTGGAGGGCAATGTCACGCTGGACTGGAACCGCTCGACCTTTGACGACATCGCACTGGTGCCGCGGATGCTGATCAATGTATCGAAGCGCACGCAGAAAACCGAATTGTTCGGCCGTACCTACGATTGCCCCTTCGGCATCAGTCCGATGGGCGGCACCTCGCTCGCAGGCTTCGAGGGCGACCTCAACCTGGCGCGGGCCGCCGCCGCCTGCAATATCCCGATGATCCTCAGCGGCGCCTCGCTGACCAAACTGGAAGAGGTGCGCGCCGCCTGCCCGCAGAACAGCTGGTTCCAGGCCTACCTGCCGGGCGAGGAAAAAGCCATCACCGAAATGGTCGAACGCGTGGCGAAGGCCGGCTACGACACGCTGGTGCTGACGGTGGACATTCCCGTCGGCGCCAACCGCGAGAACAACGTGCGCAACGGCTACGATGCCCCGCTGCGGCCGAGCCTGCGCCTCGCGCTGCAGTGCCTCGCGTATCCGCGCTGGCTGGTCGGCACCGCGCTGCGCAGCTACTTCAGCCGCGGCATGCCCCATTTCGAGAACATGGGACCGCGCACCCCGGTGATGTCGCGCACCGCCGTTCGCGGGCGCGCCAACCGCGACCACCTGAACTGGGAGCACTTCGACCTGATGCGCCGGCTGTGGAAGGGCAAGCTGGTGATCAAGGGCATCCTCGACAAGCGCGACGCAGTCATCGCACGCGAGCATGGCGCCGACGGCATCATCGTCTCCAACCACGGCGGCCGCCAGCTCGACACCGCAACTTCGCCGCTGCGCGTGCTGCCGGGCATCGTCGCCGCCGCGGGGCCGATGACCGTGATGATGGACAGCGGCATCCGCCGCGGCACCGATGCACTGAAGGCACTGGCACTGGGCGCGAAATTCGTGTTTGTTGGCCGCCCGATGCTCTACGCCGCAGCGGTCGCCGGCGAGACTGGTGTACGCCACGCCATCGGCCTGCTGCGCGCCGAGATCGACCGCGACATCGGCATGCTCGGTGCCAACAGCATCGCCGAGGTCAACCGCGACATGCTGATGCCGGCGCGGGCTTTTGACG
>JAJTHX010000281.1 GCA_021300125.1 Betaproteobacteria bacterium
AGCGCTGTGGATGCCGCGATCGCGGTGCAGCTGGTGCTGACCCTGGTCGAACCCCAGGCCTCGGGCCTCGGCGGCGGCGCCTTCCTGCTGCATTACGACGCGCAACGCCGCGCGGTGCAGGCCTACGACGGCCGCGAAACCGCACCGGCGGCAGTGACCCCGGCGCTGTTTCTGCGTGAGGGCAAACCGATGAGCTTCCGCGACGCGGTGACCGGGGGCCGTGCGGTCGGCACACCCGGCGTGTCACGCCTGCTTGAGCTTGCGCATCGCACCCACGGCCGGCTGCCGTGGGCGCGGCTGTTCGAGCCGGCGATCGCCCTAGCCGAGCAGGGCTTCACGGTGACGCCGCGTCTGCACACCCTGCTGCTGCGCGACACCGCGATGGCGGGCGAGGCCACTGCGCGGGATTATTTCTTCAACGCCGACGGCACGGCGAAAGCGGTTGGCAGCACGCTGCGCAACCCGGCACTGGCAGCGACGCTGCGCACGCTGGCGGCGCGGGGCGCCGATGCGTTTTACCGCGGCGACATCGCGCGCGACATCGTCGCCGCGGTGCGCAACCATCCGCGCAATCCCGGCGCGCTGAGCGAAGCCGACCTCGCCGGCTATGCCGTGCGCGAGGTCGAGCCGCTATGCGGCGCATACCGCGCCTGGCGCATCTGCGGCATGCCGCCGTCGTCTTCAGGCGGCATCGCGGTGCTGCAGATGCTGGGCCTGCTCGCCGGTCATGACCTCAAGGCATTGGGCCCGGATTCGGCGCAGGCTGCCCACCTGATTGCCGAGGCCGGCCGCCTCGCCTTTGCCGACCGCAACCGCTGGGTCGGAGACGACCGTTTTGTCGACGTCCCGGTCCGGGGCCTGCTGGATCCGGGCTATCTCTCGGCACGGGCGCGGCTGATCCAGCCCGGCCGCAGCCTCGGCCGTGCCGAGGCGGGCATGCCGCCAGGCGCCAAGGTCGTGATGGCCGACGACCGCCACGAAGAAACGGGCGGAACCAGCCACATCACCGTGGTGGATGGCGCGGGCAACGCGGTGTCCATGACCACCACCATCGAAACCTTTTTCGGCAGCCGACTGATGGTGCGCGGCTTCCTGCTCAACAACCAGCTCACTGATTTCAATTTCAATCCCGTCGAGGACGGACGTCCGGTGGCCAATGCCGTGGCGCCGGGCAAGCGGCCGCGCAGTTCGATGGCGCCGAAACTGGTGTTCGATGCTGCCGGCGCGCTGCATCTGGTGATAGGCTCGCCGGGCGGCAGCCAGATCATCAATTACGTGGCGCGCACGCTGGTGGCGACGCTGGACTGGGGCCTCGACATCCAGGCGGCGATCGCGCTGCCCCATGTCGGCAGCCGCAACGGCCCCACCGAACTTGAGCGCGGTACGGCTGCGGAAAACCTCGCCGCGCCGCTGCGGGCGATGGGACATGACGTGCAGGTCACCGACATGACCAGCGGCCTGCATGGCATCCAGCGCACCACGGGCGGCTGGCAGGGCGGCGCCGATCCGCGCCGCGAGGGCATCGCCGCAGGACGTTGAACGGAAACACACGGAAAGACAATCGGGGAAGACCGGCATGGCATTGACGATGTTCGACAAGATCTGGATGAGCCACGTTGTCCTCGAACGCCCGGGCGGCGACGCGCTGCTGCACATCGACCGCAACTTCGTTCACGAAGGCTCCTTCCACGCCTTCGGCGCGCTGGCCAAGGAAGGCCGCAGGGTGCGCAAGCCGCGGCAGACCTTCGCCGTGGCCGACCACTACGTGCCCACCGTCGGCCGCGAGCGCGGCGTCGAGGCCGCCGAGGATGCCGACGCGCGCAACATGATCCGCCTGCTCGAGGAAAACTGCCGCGTCAACGATATCGCCCATTTCGGCATCGATGACGACCGCCAGGGCATCGTGCACGTGATCGGCCCCGAGCTGGGCCTGACCCAGCCCGGCCTCACCATCACCTGCGGCGATTCGCACACCTCGACCCACGGCGCGCTCGGCGCCTTTGCCTTCGGCACCGGCGCCTCGCAGCTGAAACAGATCCTCGCCACGCAGTGCCTGTGGCTGAAGCGCCCGAAAACCCTGCGCATCCGCGTCGACGGCACACTCGCGCCGGGCGTCACCGGCAAGGACGTGGTGCTGGCGATCATCGCCAAGATCGGCACCGCGGGCGCCACCGGCCATGTCATCGAATTCGCCGGCGCGGCGATCCGCGGCCTGAGCGTCGAGGGCCGGCTGACCGTGTGCAACATGGCGATCGAGGCCGGCGGCCGTGCTGGCATGATCGCGCCGGATGACAAGGTCTACGATTATCTGCACGGCCGCCCCTATGCGCCGGCAAACGCCGACTGGGACCGCGCGGTGGCGCAGTGGCGCACCCTGCCCTCCGATGCCGATGCGAAATTCGACCGCGAAGTCACGCTCGACGGCTCGAAGCTGGAGCCGATGCTGACCTGGGGCACCAGCCCGGAGGAAGCGCTGCCGGTGTCCGGGCGCATCCCCGACCCGAAGACGCTGCCCGGTGCCGACCAGCGCGCGCATGCCGAGCAGGCGCTCGCCTACATGGACCTCAAACCGGGGATGGCGCTCACTGACATCCGCATCGACCGCGCCTTCCTCGGCAGCTGCACCAATGGCCGCATCGAGGACCTGCGCGCCGCCGCCGCGGTGCTCAAGGGACGCAAGGCGGTGATCCCGGCCTGGGTGTCGCCGGGCTCGACCACCCTCAAGCGCCAGGCCGAGGCGGAAGGGCTGGACCGTATTTTCATCGAGGCCGGCGTCGAATGGCGCGCCTCGGGCTGCTCGAGCTGCGCGGCGATGAACGGCGACAAGGTGCCGCCGGGCCTGCGTTGCGCCTCCACCGCCAACCGCAATTTCGAAGGCCGCCAGGGCAAGGGCGCGCGCACCCACCTGATGAGCCCGGCGATGGCCGCCGCGGCGATGCTCACCGGCCGCGTCACCGACGTGCGCCAGCTGCTGCAGGGACGCTGACATGAAACCCTTCACCACGCTCACCGCGGTCGCGGCGCCGATCGAAATGGCCAACATCGACACTGACCGCATCATCCCGGTGCGTTTCCTGCGCAAGCTGCGCAGCGACAAGGCCGGCTACGACCCCTACCTGTTCCACGACATGCGCTTCGACAACGACGGCCGCGAGCAGCCCGGCTTCGTGTTGAACCGGCCACCCTACCGCAAGGCCGGCATCCTTGTCGCGGCGGCCAACTTCGGCTGCGGCTCCTCGCGTGAAGGTGCGGTGTATGCGCTGCTCGACTACGGCATCCGCGCGGTGATCGCGCCCTCTTTCGGCGACATCCATTACGCCAACGAGCTGCAGAACGGCATGCTGCCGGTGATCCTGCCCGAGGAAATCTGCCGCGGCCTGCGCGACCAGCTGCGCGCGAAGCCGGGGGCCAGCCTCGCCATCGACCTGCCCGCGCAGACCGTCACCGACACCGAAGGCACGGCGCATCCCTTCACCATTGATCCGGTATACAAGGAGCGCCTGCTCAAGGGCCTCGACGACATCGGCCTCGTGCTGGAGAACACGCCGGCGATCGAGGGCTTCGAGCACGACTACCACGAGGCGCGGCCGTGGCTCGCCTGAAAGGCTGAACGGTGCTCGTCAACAGCGTTGCCTATCGTGACGGCCGCAAGATCGCCGATGTGCCGCGCGAGGAAATCCACGCCTACCTCCAGCGCGGCGACTGCATCGTGTGGGTGGCGGTGCGCGATCCCGAGCCGCACGAGCTCGACCGGCTGGAGGCAGAGTTTGACCTGCCGCCGCTGGCAATCGAGGATGCGCGCCACGGCCACCAGCGCCCCAAGTTCGAGGAATACGGCGACTCGCTGTTCTTCGTGCTGCACATGATCGAGCCCGACGGCGACGACCTGCGCGTCGGTGAAGTCGAGATTTTCGTCGCCAGGAATTACGTACTGTCGGTTCGCAGCCGCAGCGAGCGCAATTTCCAGGATGTGCGTGCGCGCTGCGAGCGCGAACCCGAGCTGCTGCAGTATGGCACCGGCTACATCCTGTACGCGCTGATGGATGCGGTGGTGGATCGTTATTTCCCGATCCTCGACGACATCGAAACCCGCCTCGAGTACATCGAGGACCAGATCTTCGCCGGCACCTCCCCGCGCGCCAACATCGAGGCCCTGTACGACCTCAAGCAGAAGCTGACCACGCTCAAGCACGCCACCGCCCCGCTGCACGAGGCCGTGGGCAAGCTGCATGGCGGCCGCGTGCCGGCCATCTGCTCGGGGCTGGGCGATTACTTCCGCGACGTGTCCGACCACCTCGGCCGCATCAACCAGAGCATTGATGCCGCGCGCGACATGATCACCACCGCGATCTCGGTCAACCTGTCGCTGATCACGCTGCAGGAAAACGAGGTCACCAAGCGGCTCGCCGGCTACGCCGCACTGGTCGCGGTGCCGACCATGATCGCCGGCATCTACGGCATGAACTTTGACTACATGCCGGAGCTGCGCTCGCCCTGGGGCTATCCGCTGACACTGGCGGCGATGGTCGCCATCGACGGTTATCTGTTCTGGCGATTCCGCAAGGCCAAGTGGTTATAACCGCCCCCGGGGCGGTCGTCATCGGTGGCGGCCCGGCCGGACTGATGGCCGCAGAGTCCCTGCTGGCCGCCGGCATCGCCGTGGATCTCTACGATGCGATGCCTTCGGTGGGGCGCAAGTTTCTGCTCGCCGGCAAGGGCGGGCTGAACCTTACCCATGCCGAGGCAGAAGCGAAATTCCTGGCGCGTTACGCCCAAAGGCAGGCGCAGCTCGAACCCCTGCTCCGCGACTTCGGCGCGCGCCAGCTGCGTGACTGGACACAGGCGCTGGGCATCGAAACCTTCGTCGGCAGTTCGCAGCGCGTGTTTCCGACAGCGATGAAAGCGGCGCCATTGCTGCGCGCCTGGCTGCACCGGCTGCGCGGCGCGGGCTTGCGCATCCATGTCCGTCATCGCTGGCTGGGCTGGACCGCCGACGGCGCGCTGCGTTTCGCCACGCCGCAGGGCGACACCGTGCTGCAGTCTGCGGTGACCGTGCTGGCCCTCGGCGGCGCCAGCTGGTCGCGGCTGGGTTCCGACGGCGCCTGGGTACCCCTGCTCGAGGCGCGCGGCATCGCGGTCGCACCGTTGCGCCCCGCCAACTGCGGCTTCGAGGTTTCGTGGAGCCCCTATCTGCGCGAGCGCCACGCCGGCCAGCCCGTCAAGGCCGTGGCCGCCAGTGTTTGCGATGCCGATGGCCGGATCCTGCGGCGCACCGGCGAATTCGTGATCAGCGGCTACGGCGTTGAAGGCAGCCTCGTCTATGCCCTGTCGGCACCCTTGCGCGATGCCATTGCCGCGCAGGGCGCGGCCACGCTGACCCTGGACCTGCTGCCCGACCATGATGGTGCAAGGGTGCTGCGCGAGGTGTCACACCCGCGCGGCTCACGCTCGCTGGCCAGCCATTTGCAAAGCCGGCTCGGACTCAAGGGCGCGAAGCTCGCGCTGCTGCGCGAGGTGCTATCGGCAGAGGAGATGAACGACGCCGCGAAGCTCGCAGCCACGATCAAGGCGCTGCCGCTGCAACTCACTGCAGCGCGGCCCATCGACGAGGCGATCAGCAGCGCCGGCGGCGTGCCCTTCGAAGCGCTGGATGAGCATCTTATGCTGAAAGCCCTGCCCGGCGTGTTCTGCGCCGGCGAGATGCTCGACTGGGAGGCGCCGACCGGGGGCTACCTGCTCACCGCCTGTTTTGCGACGGGGCGGGCGGCGGGAACAGGCGCCGCCCGCTGCTGCTCAGCGCGACAGCAGCAGTAGTTCCAGCGTCCGCCGGTACACCCGCTCCAGCGGCTCGACTTCCGCCACCGGCAGGCATTCGTTGACCTTGTGGATGGTGGCGTTGGTGGGACCGAACTCGACCACCTGCGGGCAGATGTCGGCGATGAAGCGGCCATCGGAGGTACCGCCGGTGGTAGACAGTTCGGTCTCCACGCCTGCAACTTCGCGGATCGCCTGCGAGATCGCGCTGACGAGGTCGCCCTTCGGCGTCAGGAAGGGGCGGCCGTCGAGGCGCCACTCGAGGTTGTATTTCAGGTCGTGCTTGTCGAGGATGCCGTGGACCTGGGTCTGCAGCGATTCGACCGTGCTCGCGGTGGAAAAGCGGAAGTTGAACTGCACGCGCGCGGTGCCCGGAATCACGTTGTTGGCCCCGGTGCCGGCGTTGAAATTGGAAATCTGCCAGGTGGTGGGCGGGAAATACTCGTTACCGCGGTCCCATTCGGTGGATGCCAGTTCGGCGATGGCCGGGGCCACGTCATGGATCGGGTTCTTCGCCATGTGCGGATAGGCGACATGGCCCTGCACGCCCTGCACGGTGAGGATGCCGGTAAGCGAGCCGCGGCGGCCGTTCTTGATCATGTCGCCGAACTGCTTGACCGAGGTCGGTTCACCGACGATGCAGTAGTCCAGCTTCTCGCCGCGCTTTGCCAGCGCCTCGACCACTTTGACCGTGCCGTCGGTGGCGGGGCCTTCCTCGTCGGAGGTGAACAGTACTGCCAGCGAGCCGGGGTGGTCGGGGTTGGCCTTGACGAACTCGCGCAGCGCCACGACGAAGGCAGCGATCGAGGTTTTCATGTCGGAGGCGCCGCGGCCGTGGAGAATGCCGTCCTTGATGGTGGGCGTGAACGGATCGATCGCCCATTGCTCCAGCGGCCCCGTCGGCACCACATCGGTGTGACCCGCAAAGCAGACCAGCGGCGCAGCGCGCCCGCGGCGCGCCCACAGGTTGGTGGTGCCGTTGCTGGCGATGATCTCGCACTCGAAGCCCAGCGGCTTCAGTTGCGCCATCACCAGGTCGAGGCAGCCGGCGTCTTCGGGTGAGACCGAACGGCGGGCAATCAGTTGCTGGGTGAGTTCTAGGGTGCCGGTTTCCATGGAAGGACTTTCGTGAGCGCACAGCGTTTTCGCTGCGCCGCATGGTAGCAAACTGCGGTTAAAATCGTGACCCGCCCCGCTTCACCGCCGCAATCCCCCTCCCGATGCCCACCCTGCTCGTCTCGCACCGCCTGCATGCCGAACGCGGGGACCATCTCGCCGCATGGGCGCGGCAGCACAACCTCGGGCTGGAGCTGCTGCCGCTGCCGGCCGATCCCGAAGGCCGCCTCGGCGAAGCGGATCGCGCCCGCCTGGATTGCGCTTTTTTTTCGCCGGACGTCTACCCGAAATTCTCGCGCCAGTTTTTCTCGACGTTGCGCAATGCCCCGCGACTGGATTGGCTGCACGTCTACAACGTCGGCGTCGATCACCCGATCTACGCCGAGATGCTCCAGCGCGGCGTGCGCCTGACCACCTCGGCCGGCACCACCGCGGAACCGATCGCGCAGACCGCAATCGCCGGCCTGCTGATGCTGGCGCGCAATTTCCCGCACTGGCTGCAGGCGCAGCAGCAACGGCGCTGGGATCCCGTGCGCTTTGGCGGGCAGATCCCGCGCGACCTGTCGGCGCAAACCCTGCTCGTCTACGGGCTGGGCAGCATCGGCGCGGAAATCGCGCGACTGGCACGCGCGCTGGGCCTGAACGTCATCGGCGTGCGCCGCAGCGGGCCGCGGCCGGACGATCCCGTGGACGAACTGCACCCGCCGCAGAAGCTCGCCGATCTGCTGCCGCGCGCGGACTGGCTGGTGATTGCCAGCCCGCTCACCGCCGAAACCCGCGGCCTGATCGATGCCGCAATGCTGCACCGGCTGCCCGCCGGTGCGCGCCTGATCAACATCGGCCGCGGCGAGATCGTGGATGAAGCGGCGCTGGTCGCGGCGCTGCAGTCAGGCCAGCTCGGCGGCGCCTATCTGGATGTCTTCACCACCGAACCGCTGCCGGAGAATTCTCCGCTGTGGACGCTGCCCAATGTGCTGGTCTCGCCGCACAATTCGGCCGCGGCCTCCGGCAACGATGACCGGGTGTATCAACTGTTTCTCGACAACCTGCGCCGCTGGCACCTGAAGCAGGCGCTCACTAACGAAGTACGCAGCATCACCCCCCCCTGAACCCGAAGGAGGAAAATAATGAATAAAATCAAATACTTATTAATTGTCACTGGTTGCTGTGCGGCGATCCAGCCGGCGCTCGCGCAGCAGGCCTGGCCGCAGCGCACGGTGCGCGTCATCGTGCCCTTTGCCGCGGGCGGCAACACCGACTTCACCGCGCGCTCGATGGCCACCAAGTTCACCGAAATGTGGGGCCAGCAGGTGATCGTGGACAACCGCCCCGGCGGCGCCACCAACATCGGCTCCGAGATCGCGGCCAAGGCCCCGCCCGACGGCTACACCCTGTTCATGGGCGGCGCTTCCAATGCGATCAACATGACCCTGTTTGCGAAGCCGCCCTACGACACCCTGCGCGACTTCGCACCGATCGTGCTCAGCGTGCAGGGCGCCAACCTGTTCGCGGTGCATCCCTCGGTGCCGGCCAAAAACCTGAAGCAACTGATCGCACTGGCCAAGTCGCGCCCGGGCCAGCTCAACTTCGCATCCTCGGGGCTCGGCAGCTCCAACCACATGGCCGGCGAACTGCTCAAGGTCATGGCCGGCATCAACATCGTGCACGTGCCGTACAAGGGCAACGCCCCGGCCATCGTGGACGGCATCGCCGGCAACGTCGAGATCGTGATCAGCGGCGTGCCGGCAATGGTGCCCCACCTGCAGTCAGGCCGGCTGCGCGCCATCGGCATCGGCAGCCTCGAGCGCTTTCCGGCGGTGCCTGACGTGCCGACCCTCAACGAATCCGGCCTCAAGGGCTTCGAAGCCACGACCTGGTTCGGCCTGATGGCGCCGATCAAGACACCGCGCGAGATCGTGGCCCGGGTCAATGCCGACGGCAACAAGGTGCTCGCGATGAGCGACATCCGCACCCGCTTCATCGGCGAAGGCATCATGCCCAAGGGCGGCACCACCGAATCCTTCGCCCAGTACATCCGCGACGAGATCGCCAAGTACGCCAACGTCATCAAGAAAGCCGGCATTCAGCCGATGTAACCGGAGCCCCGCGCATGAAAACCCTGATTACCCTGCTCGCCGCCACCGCGGCATTCGCCCTCCCCGCCCATGCCCAGAAAGCGTGGTCGCCCTCGCGCAACGTCGAGATCGTCGTCGGCTCAGCCCCCGGCGGCAGCAACGACAAGACCGCGCGCGCCGTCGAAAAGGCCCTCACCGACGCCAAGCTGGTGCCGACCTCGCTCACCGTGGTCAACCGCCCCGGCGGCGGCAGCACCATCGCCTTCGCCTACGTGCGCCAGAAACGCGCCGACCCGCACACGCTGCTGGTGGGCACCACCGCGCTGCTCACCAACCACATCGTCGGCCTGAGCACCATCAGCTATGAAGACTTCACGCCGATTGCCTCGCTGTTCAACGACTACGTGGTGTTCGCAGTCAACGTCAATTCCCCGATCAAGACCGGCAAGGACCTGATCGCGCGGCTGAAGCAGGATCCGCAGTCGGTCTCCATCGGATTTGCCACCACGCTGGGCAGCCACAACCACATCGCCGCCGGCCTTGTCGCCAAGAGTGTTGGCGTCAACGCGCGCAACCTGAAGGCGATCGCGTTCAAGGGCTCGGCCGAAGCCATCACCCAGGTGCTGGGCGGCCACATCGACCTCGTCACCACCGCCGCAGGCAACGTGGTCAACCACGCCACCGAGGGTCGCCTGCGCATCATCGGCGTGTCCTCCGCCAAGCGTTTCCCGGGCGCGCTCGCCCACGTGCCGACCTGGAAGGAACAGGGCGCCAACGTGGTCTATGGCGGCTGGCGCGCGATCATGGGTCCGCGCGAGATCACGCCGCAGCAGGTGGCCTTCTGGGAAGGTGCGCTGCGCAAGGCCACGGAGACCAAGGAATGGAAAGAGGATCTCGAGCGCAACTTCTGGTCCGACGATTTCCAGGGCAGCGCCGAATTCCGCAAGGAACTCGCCAAGAACTACAAAGACATGAAGGGCGTGCTGGTCGACATCGGCCTGGCCCGTCCCTGAACCGATTTCACGCGAAGGAAACACCATGAGCAACGCCGTTGTCCTGACCGAGCGCCCCGCCGAAGGCGTGGG
>JAJTHX010000313.1 GCA_021300125.1 Betaproteobacteria bacterium
GCCACCGTGATCACGCTCTACCTGCTGCCCGGGATCATGGCGCGGCTTAACCAGACCCTCTTCAACCTGAAGCCCGGCACGCGCCTGGTGTCGCACGATTTCCGTCTCGGCGAATGGCAGCCCGATGCGGTGACGCAGATCCGCAAGAACACCTTCCTGTGGATCGTGCCGGCCAAGGTGGCCGGTGCGTGGCGTTTTGAAACTACGCTGCCGGGCAAACCCGGGCTCGAGCTGGACCTGCGCCAGAAATTCCAGGAAATCGACGGCTATGGGCGTTTCTCCGGCCGCCATGCCCTGATGTGGGAGGCGAAGTTGCGCGGCGAGCGCATCACTTTTGCGCTGGTGGATGACCGCGACCGCGACAATGAGGCAACGCTGTATTTCGAAGGCCGCGTCGAAGGCGATGTGATGGAAGGCCAGGTGCGCCGCGGTACCGGCAAGGCGCAGACCGTGCACAGCTGGCGCGCGGTGCGCGTGGCGGCGAAATGATCCGCGCTGCCGCGGCGCTGCTGGCGCTGACCTTTGCGGCGCCGCTCCCCGCCTCTGACGCGCCGTACGTGCCGACGCCGATGAGCGTGGTGGATGCCATGCTCGAGATCGCCGAGGTCGGAGCGAAGGATTTCGTGATTGACCTCGGCTCCGGTGACGGGCGCATCCCGCTGCGCGCGGCGACCCGCTTCGGCGCGCGCGGCTTCGGTGTCGAGATCGAGCCGCACCTGGTGCGAGGGGCCAATGCCGCGGCGAAAAAGCAGGGTGTCGCAGACCGCGTGCGCTTCGAGGCGCGCGACCTGTTCGATACCGATGTCAGCGGCGCCACGGTGCTCACCACCTACCTCTTCCAGTCACTGAACCTGCGCCTGCGTCCGTACCTGCTGGCCAACCTGAAGCCCGGCACGCGGGTGGTCACCCACGAATTCCATTTCGGCAGCTGGCAGCCCGACCGCAAGACCACGATCCATGCGCCGGACAAGCCTTACGGCGATCCGCGCAGTGACGTGATGCTGTGGATCGTACCCGCAGATTTTTCCGGCACCTGGCGCATGAGCCTGCCCGGCGAGCCCGAGCGCGAGCTGCGGCTTGGCCAGCGTTTCCAGATGCTCTCCGGCAGCCTCGCCGCGCAGCCGCTGGCCGAGGGCCGGGTCAATGGCCTGTCCCTGCGCTTCACCACCGGCGCCGGCGCCTCGGCGCTGACCTACACCGGCAGGCTCGAGGGCGATACCATCAGCGGCGAGGTGCTGCGCCACGGGGCTGCTGCGCAGCCGTGGCGGGCGCAGCGTGTTCAGCGCGGCCGCATGGACATCGACGCCGGCACGGAGACCCCGTTTCAATCAGGCAGTCCCATGGGAGGATCGAGATGACAGCATTAAGGAAAATGATCGGCCAGGCCGGATATGCCGCCGTCATGGTGGCGGCGCTGGCGGTGCTGCCGGCCGCGGCGCAAAGCGGCAAGGGCGACGTAGTCTACGTGCCCACGCCGCAGATCGTGGTCGACACCATGCTCGAGATGGTCAAGGTCGGTCCCAGTGATTTTGTCATCGACCTCGGTTCCGGTGACGGCCGTATCGTGATCACCGCGGCGGCCAAGCACGGCGCGCGCGGCTTCGGCGTCGATCTCGATCCGGTGCTGCTGAAGATGGCCAACCAGAATGCGCAGAAGGCAAACGTCACCGACAAGGTGCATTTCGTCGAGGAAAACCTGTTCAAGACCGACCTCTCGCGCGCGACCGTGATCACCAGCTACCTGCTGCCTGAGATGAACCTGCGCCTGCGCTCGCGCATCATGGCGCTGAAGCCGGGCACCCGCCTGGTCGCGCACGACTACAACTTCGGCGAATGGGATCCGGACGAGCAGCGCGAGCTGATCGTGCCCGAGAAAAAAGTCGGCAATCCCGGCATCAGCTATGTGTTTGCCTACATCGTGCCGGCGCGCGTGCCTGGCCGCTGGCAGTCGCTGATGACCATCGACGGCCGCGAGACTCCGTTCGAGTTCAGCTTCAACCAGAGCTTCCAGGAAGTCGACGGCAAGGTCGAGATCCGCGACCGCAGCCTCAATCTGCGCGGCCGCCTCACCGGTGAACGCATCCGCCTGCTGGCTGGTGGCCGTGATGGTGTTGCCCGGCATGAATTCACGGGCCAGGTTCAGGGCGAGCAGATCAAGGGCACCCTGGCGATCGGCGAGGGTGCCACCCGCCAACAGCTGCCCTGGGTGGCGAAGCTTGTGCAGCGCGGCGAGCTGAAACGCGCCGCTGACGAACCCTGATTTCACACGTTCCACACATTCACCGGCGGCGGATGATCCCGCCGTCTTTTTCAGTCCAGCCAGCCCGCGGCCGAGCGCCGCACATCCGGGAGCACACATGAGCACCGAACAACAGGCCGCGGCTCCGCGGCAGACGCTGTCCCTGCCCGATGCCTGCGCGATGATCGTGGGCCTGATCGTCGGCGCCGGGATTTTCGGCACGCCTTCAATCGTCGCCGGCGCGGTCGGCGACACCGGCACGCTGATGGCGGTGTGGGTGATCGGCGGGGTGTTCTCGATCATCGGCGCACTGTGCTACGCCGAGCTGGCAACCACTTTTCCCTCGCCCGGCGGCGAGTACCATTTCATCCAGCGCGCCTTCGGCCGCTCGCTCGCCTTCCTCTACGGCTGGGCGCGGATGACGGTCATCGTTGCCGGCTCGATCGCGGTGTTTGCCTATCTGTTCGGCGATTACATGTCGCGGGTGATCCATCTTGGTGAGTACTCTTCCGCGATCTGGGCCGCAGTGGTGGTGGTGCTGCTGACCTGGGTCAATTACCGCGGCATCCGCGAGGGCAAGGCGACGCAGAACCTGTTCACCACGCTGGAGGTGGCGGGGCTTCTGCTGATCGTGCTCGCCGGCCTGGTGTTTGCCGGCCCGCCCGCAGCGGCCGCGCCGGCGGCCGAGGGAAGCGGTCCCTGGTACATGGGCGCCGGCATCGGCTCGGCGATGATCTTCGTGCTTTTCACCTACGGCGGCTGGAACGACGCGGCCTACATCTCGGCCGAGGTGCGCAACCGCGAGCGCAACATGGTGCGCGCGCTGCTGATCGCGATCAGCCTGGTGGCGCTGCTCTACCTGCTGGTCAACCTGGCCTACCTCAAGGGCCTGGGCTATGACGCGATGGCGCGTTCTAACGCGGTGGCCGCCGACCTGCTGAAGGCGGTGTGGGGTCCCACCGGCGAGAAACTGATTGCGGTGATGATCGCGGTGGCCGCGCTGACTTCGGTCAACGGCTCGATGATCGTCGGCGCGCGCTCCAACTACGCGCTGGGCCGCGACTGGCCGCTGCTCGGCTTCCTCGGCCGCTGGCACGAGGCGAGCGGTTCGCCGCGCAACGCGATGCTGGTGCAGGGTGCGATCGCGCTGGCACTGGTCGGCCTCGGCGCGGTGCAGAAGTCCGGCTTCAAGGCGCTGGTCGAGTATTCGCTGCCGGTGTTCTGGGGCTTTTTCCTGCTCACCGGCATCGCGCTGTTCGTGCTGCGCAGCAAGGAGCCTGCGGCGCCACGTCCTTTCCGGGTGCCGCTGTATCCGGTGCTGCCGGCGCTGTTCGTGCTGATGTGCGGCTACCTGCTCTACGCCAGCCTGACCTATCACAAGGACAATGCCCTGGTCGGCCTGGTGGTGCTGGCGGTGGGTGCAGTGGTGCTGTTCTTTGCCAAACAAAAAAATAAATAAAATCAATTAGTTATTGCTCCTGTTCGGGCGCGCCCGGAGGCTTGAAAAAGGCTCCGGGCATCCGCATCTTCAGGCCTGCGGCGGCGCTGCCTGCCCGCATCCGACATTCACCGTTTGGGGTACACCATGAGCGATACGTCCATGAGCCAGACTTCGGCCAAGGAGACGCTCGGCTTCCAGGCCGAGGTCAAACAGCTGCTGCAGCTGATGATCCACTCGCTGTACAGCAACAAGGAAATCTTCCTGCGCGAACTCGTGTCGAACGCCTCCGATGCCTGCGACAAGCTGCGCTTCGAGGCGCTCACCGACAAGGCGCTGCTGGAAAACGACAGCGAGCTGAAGATCCGCGTCAGTTTTGACGCTGCGGCGCGCACGGTGACTGTCAGCGACAACGGCATCGGCATGTCGCGCGACGAGGTCATCGCCAACATCGGCACCATCGCCCGTTCCGGCACCCGTGAGTTCCTGTCGAAACTGACCGGCGACGCGGCCAGGGATGCCAACCTGATCGGCCAGTTCGGCGTCGGCTTCTATTCCGCCTTTGTCGTCGCCGATCGCGTCTCGCTCGAGACGCGCCGCGCCGGCCGCCCTGCCGCAGAGGGCCTGCGCTGGTCCTCCGACGGTGGCGGCGATTACACGCTGGAGAGCATCGAGCGCGCCGGGCGCGGCACCACCATCACCCTGCACCTGCGCGAGGGTGAGGGCGAGTTTGCATCGGGCAACCGCCTGCGCCACATCCTGCGCAAGTACTCCGACCACATCATGCTGCCGATCGTGATGAACAAGGAGCAGTGGGACGAGAAGGAGAGCCGTTTTCGCGAAACCGGCGAGGACGAGACCGTCAACCAGGCGAGTGCGCTGTGGGCGCGGCCGAAATCGGAGATCAGCGAAGAGCAGTACGCCGAGTTCTACAAGCATGTGGACCATGACTTCGAGGCGCCCCTGGCGTGGTCGCACAACAGGGTCGAGGGGCGCAAGGAATACACCCAGCTGCTCTACATCCCTTCGCGCGCGCCCTTCGACCTGTGGGACCGCGAGCAGCGCCACGGGATCAAGCTCTACGTCAAGCGCGTCTTCATCATGGACGATGCCGAGCATCTGATGCCGCATTACCTGCGCTTCGTGCGTGGCGTCATCGATTCCGCCGACCTGCCGCTGAACGTGTCTCGCGAGATCCTGCAGGAATCGAAGGACATCGAGGCGATCCGCGCCGGTTCGGTGAAGCGCGTGCTGTCGATGATCGAGGACCTCGCCGAAAACCAGAGGGACAAGTTCGCCACCCTCTGGAAGGAATTCGGCCGGGTATTCAAGGAAGGCATCGGCGAGGACCAGGCCAACCGCGATCGCATCGCGAAGCTGCTGCGTTTTGCCTCCACCCAAAAGGACAGTGCCGACGAGGAGGTGTCGCTCGCGGATTACGTGGCGCGGATGAAGCCGGAGCAGGAGAAGATCTACTACGTCACCGCCGAATCCTTCTCCGCGGCCAAGGCCGGCCCGCACCTCGAGGTGTTCCGCAAGAAGGGCATCGAGGTGCTGCTGATGAGCGAGCGCGTCGATGAATGGATGATGTCCTTCCTGACCGAGTTCGAGGGCAAAAAGCTGCAGTCCGTGGCAAAGGGTGCGCTCGATCTGGGCAAGCTCGAGGACGAGGCCGATAAAAAGGCGCAGGAGCAGGCCGCCGGCGAGCACAAGGACCTGGTTGAACGCATCAGGAAAGCGCTGGGCGAGCGCGTCAAGGAAGTGCGCGTGACGCTGCGCCTGACTGAATCACCGGCCTGCCTGGTTGCCGATGACCATGACATGAGCGCGCAGCTGCAGCGCATGCTCAAGGCGGCGGGGCAGAAGGTGCCGCTGAGCCAGCCCATCCTCGAGGTCAACCCCGCGCATCCGCTGATCGCCCGCCTGCGTGATGAAAGCGACGGGGCGCGCTTCGGCGATCTTGCCGCGGTGCTGTTCGAACAGGCGTTGCTGGCGGAAGGCGGACAGCTGGAGGATCCCGCGGGTTTCGTGCGCCGCCTCAACCAGCTGATGCTGGCGCTGGGTGCGAAATAGCGGCGCCCAAGCGGCGGCGCTGTGCCGCCGCCGGTCTCCCGCTGTGGCCTCAAGTGATTGAATCTGTGATTTAGTCCGGAAAAACGCGGTTCAACCCGCGTTACCGTGGGAAACTTGACCCAGGGTTTCCTGATCGGGCGTGCCGCGCAAAAGCCCCGCCTGTTTCCGGCCGCCCCGGTCCAGCGCCTGCTCCAATCCGGCGCTTCCCTGTCCGCGGCCGAACTGCGCCCGACGCAGGCATGAAAAAAGCCCGGCGTGAAGGCCGGGCTCGTCTGCGCGGGTTGCCGAGTGTCAGCCGGCCTTGGCGCGGTTCTTCGCCAGCCAGCCGTTGACCAGTTCGACGGTCTTGTCGAGCTCGGCGAGTTTTTCGCCTTTCTGCGCAGCGATGGTTTTCACCAGCAGGTCCACTCGCTCGATGTTCGGCGCGCCGGAGGCCAGCGCACGTGCTGCCGATGAGGGGCTGCCCAGCGACAGCGCGGCGTTGGCGTATTTTTCGAAGGGTACCATGTCTTTCTCGCTCGCGCCGAGGCTGACGCAGAGCTTGACCACCCAGTTGTAGACCGCGCGGGAGGCCTCGATGTCGCTGTGCACCGCTTCCTTGATCGGACGCATCACGTCAGCCTGCACGCAGCGGTAATTGCCGGCGACCAGCATCGCCCACTTGGCCAGCGGCACGAACACCGAGTCGTGCACCTTGAGTTTCACCGGCAGTTCGATCTTCTCGCCGCCGACGGTGAAGCGCGAGGCTTCGATGTCCTTTTCCAGTTCGCGCAGGATCGCGGTGTGGGTATCGGAATCGAAGCGCGCCGCCTTGAAGTTGGTCGGCAGGCGCACCTGCAGCACGTTGACCTTCTCTTCCGGCGGACGGAAGGCCTGCGGGTCGGGGCTGCACAGGGTCAGGGTTTTCGGGTCGAAGCTATCCCAGACCGAAGAGTCGGTGAAGCAGTTGCGCAAGCCTTCGGCATCGAGGCCGGGGATGCGCTTGAGGTAGGGCAGCGGCGGCATGTTCATGATCGACATGCAGGGCACGCGTGACTTGGCCACCTTGTCGAGCAGTTCACGCACGCCGGGTGCCCGGTATTGCGGCTCCTGCATCGCCAGCGCGATCAGGTCGTAGTCGGACGGGTTGGCCGATTCGGGACCGCCGGCGGTGACCTTGCCGGGCAGGTCGCGCGAACGCACCTCGACCAGGCCCTCGCGGCCCTTGACCGGCATGCGCACGATCGCGCCTTCGCTGTTGAACAGTTCCGCCTCGTTGGGCAGGCAGATCATGTGGGTGTGGTGCCCGGCGAGCGCGAGTTTGGTGGCGAGCAGGGAGCCGTAGGAGGCACCCAGGATCAGGATCTTGCGTGTGGCCATCGGGGTAGTCCTTCACCGGCAGGTTCGGGGTTTGGGATGGGTTGCCGGGCTGTTTCCGTCCCAAAAATCAGGCTATGCAATGATATTCTGTATCGTGGTAAATCGCAATCTGTGGACCCCGGCGGGGGGTATTGATGGCGCTCACGGCGGCGGCAGGCGTCCGATGACTTCCAGTGCGCCACTGGCGGAGTGTTGAAGCACCACGGCCTCGCCCATCGCCGGGTGGATGCCCGTCAGTGCGGTGACGTTGACCTGGTGCGTGACCAGCACCAGATTGCCCTTTCTGTCCTGAGCCTTGAGCTGCGCGAGGTAGCGGCGCAGATCCGCGGTCTGTGCCTCCCGCCGCTGCGGCTCACCGAAAAACGAATCCAGCGCCGGCAGGGGCGTGACCTTGCCGAAGGCCAGCCGCGCGGTATCGAGGCAGCGGCACCAGCGGCTGGAGTACACCGCATCCACGGCCACACCCTGCTGTTTGAGCCGTTGTCCGAAGCGACGCGCCTGGGCCCGCCCCGCGGCGGAGAGGTTGCGCTGGGTGCTGCAGTCGCCCTGCCGGAAGTCGGGTGGATCGCCGAAGCCCGGATCGGTTTCGGCGTGGCGCAGCATCAGCACCAGGCCCCCGTCGCGCAGGGCCGGCCACACGGAGACTTCCTGCGCGATGGCGAAGGCAGGCCATGTGCCCGTGAGCATGCACAGCAGCGCGGCGAGTGCGCGCGGGAAGGTCATGCCGCGGCGGCTTTGCTCAGGGCGCGACGATGCGGTTGCGCAGCACCATGGCCGGGGCCTCGAAGGCGCATTCGACGACATCGCCGGGTTTCAGGTACAGCGATTCGGCATCGGCCTTGCCGACGGCCACCCCGCCCGGTGCGCCGGTGGCAAACATGTCGCCCGGCTGCAGGTCGAGCAGGCGCGAGAAGTGGGGAATGATGTCCGGCAGCTTCCAGATCTGGTCGGCGGTATTCACACGCATGCGCTGCACGCCGTTGACGCTGCAGGTGACCCAGATGTTGTAGGGATCGGGCACCTCGTCCATGGTGATGATGTACGGTCCCAGCGGGCCGAAGGTGGGCGAGTTTTTCGAGGTCCAGAAGCGCGAGCCGGAGGCGACCTCGGCTTTCTGCGTGTCGCGGCAGGTGAGGTCGTTGAGGATGGTGATGCCGGCGATGTAACTGACGGCATCCTCGCGTTTGGCGTGGCGTGCCGCCTTGCCCAGCACGAATACCAGTTCCGGCTCGTAATCAAGGCGGTTCACCGTCTCGCGGCGGATCACGTCGCCGCTGTGGCCGGTGAGGCAGGAGTTGAGCTTGATGAAGCCGGTGGGTTCGCCCGGCATTTCCTTGATCAGGTCGTTCTTGCGCAGTTCCTCGAGGTGGGTGCGGTAGTTCTTGCCGACGCAGAGGAACTTGTCGGCATCGGGCACCGGCGGCAGGAAGCGGATTTCGCTTTCGGCGGCGAGCATGCGCCCGTCCGGCTTCATGGCACCCTTGCGGGCCTGTTCGAGCACGGCCCGGGCGCGGGCCATGCCCGCTTCGCCGAGGGCGAGCAGCACCTTCATCGAGGCCGGGATCTGCGTCTTGCCGTCATTCATCGCACGTTCGGCGGCGACGAGATCGAGCACATGGCCGTTCAGCTGTGCGCCGATGCGGACGTTGGCGGGGTCGGAGAGCAGGGTGTAGGTGGCGAGACGCATGGTCGATCCTTGCGGTGGCTGGTGACAAAGCGGCGTATTTTAGCGGCCCCGCGCGGCATGCGCGCCGCGGGCGCGGCCCCTTTCAGGGCTTGGACAGGTGGTCGAAGACCAGGGTCTTGGCGGTCTTGCGGGTGAAGTCCATGAAGCCCTGCGCAATCAGCGGCAGCTGCTTGCCGGACGGGTAGGTGAAATGCCAGCTGCGTTCCACCGGCAGGCCCTCCACATCGAGCACCGCGAGCTGCTCGTGGGTGACGTCGAGGCCCAGCGTGTAGCGCGACAGGATGGAAACGCCGAGGCCGGCGATGATTGCCTGCTTGATGGCCTCGTTGGTTGACAGCTCCATGCGCACCCGCGGCTCCAGGCCGTGGCGGGCAAACGCTTCGCGCGCGACCATGCGCGTGCCGGAACCCGGCTCCCGCATCAGGAACGGCTCCTCGGCGAAACGCGCGAAGGGGATGCGTTTCTGTCCCGCGAGCGGGTGGCCGGCCGGGGCATAGGCCACCATCGGATTGGGCAGGATCACCTCGGTCACGATATCGATGTCGTTGGGCGGATTGGCAAAAATGTAGAGGTCGTCGAGGTTCCGCGACAGCCTGTCGATCAGGGTTGCGCGGTTGTGGATTTGCAGCGATACCTCGATGCCGGGGTGCAGTTTTACGAACTCCGCCAGCACCCTTGGCGCGAAATACTTTCCGGTGGTGCTCACCGCCAGCTGCAGCCGGCCGGCGCTCATGCCGCGGATGCCGGCGAGGTGGTCTTCCAGCCGGCCCAGCGCGGCAAAGAGGTCGTTGCTGGCCGCGTGCAGCGCGCGCCCGGCCTCGGTGAGCTGGACGCGCTTGCCGACCTGCTCGACCAGGGGCAGGCCGATGGTTTCGGCGAGCTTTTTCATCTGCACCGAAACCGTCGGCTGCGCCATATAGAGTTCTTCGGCGGCCTTGGTATAGCTGCCCAGCCGGGCTACGGCTTCAAACACGCTCAGTTGCGGCAGCATGCCGTGCTTGAGGTAACGGCGGATTTTGGTTCTCGGCATCGGCTGTTCGTGTCAGATCGGCAGCTTTATTTAAACCATTGATTTAAAATGGATTTATTTTTACGCTGGAGATTGCGGGCCTAGGCCCGCAAGGGCAGTCAGAGCTTACGGAAGTTAATCGCCGCAATCAATACAATTCATGGACGTCGTGGTTGCGGTATTTGTTCCGGTCTGTAGAATTCGCGCGGGTTGCGCCTGTTACCCCACCGGAGATCCGAAGGGGCATAATGCGACAACCTGCAGCATTGCAGCACGAAGGGGAGTAGCTCACCAACCGCGTTCCGTCATTACGGGGGCAGTTCCTGCCCTCCGGTGCGCGGGGATCCTGACCGATCCGAGCGAGACCTTCGCCAGGCGCTGGCGAAGGTCTTCAGTGGATGACCTGCGTCGGCATGATGACGAAGGCTGTCCGTCAGGACATCAATAAAAGGATCGGAATAATGGAAAGTATCGGAACCTGGTGGATGTGGGTCGCGTTCGCGATCTTCGTGGTCGTCGCGATCGTGGTCGACCTGCTGGTGCTCGAACGCAAGGGCGCCGCCAAAGTCTCGTTCAAGGAAGCGCTGAACTGGTCGATCGTCTGGATCGTCCTGTCCTTCATCTTCAACGGCCTGCTGTGGTGGTATCTCGACGGCAAGTACGGCCGTGAGGTCGCCAACGAGACCTCGATGGAGTTCTTCACCGGCTACCTGATCGAGAAGTCACTCGCGGTCGACAACATCTTCGTGTTCCTGATGCTGTTCACC
>JAJTHX010000401.1 GCA_021300125.1 Betaproteobacteria bacterium
CGCCGCCGCCCGGCGGCGACCGCCGCAAGGTACAGCGCTGACCGCCACCCGCAGCGACTCGCAAGAACCAGGTCGCCCATCCGGCCGAGGCGCCGTAACCTGCCGGCATGAACCCTAAGGACCTGACCCGAGAGTGCCGTCGTACCGCCGGCACCATCGATCGCCAGCGCTGTCGCCAGGAGGCGCAGCCTGATCTTGGCGTCGGACCCTGCCTTTCCGGGGCAGCTGCCTGCACGAATTTTTTTCTCCGTGCAAGCCATGAACCCGGGCGAGACGCCCAGCGATGGCGACAGCCTCGACATCGCTCGGAAATTCCCCCCCTCTTCAGCCACTCAGCGTCTACTCACTGCACTTCACGGACATGGCAGCGCATGCAGTAGGCCTGCTTCGCGCCGATTGACCGGTAGCGCGGTGATGTCGCAACTGCCGCAACGCAGCGGCGCATCTTTGCCGCTCCGGTGCACGCGCCGCAAACCGCCAGCCCTGCTGCTGAGGAGCGGCTTCCAGCACCAGGTCCGGTACGCGCAGCTGCGGCTGTCGCTGGGGTGCTGCTGTGCGCAGGGTGTCCCAGCCGGGCTGGGAGGCGGTGAGGATATGCAATTGATCACTCCCAAAGGCATCAATCACCGGGCATTTCCATGCCTTGCATCATCCCGCATTCACCAGAATGGCATGGTCGGATTTCGGTCCGGAAACCGGCTGGAAAAATCAGATTGGCAGCTGCGACCGCAATCCAGTTTCGTCGGCAATGCGCTGCAGGTCCCGCAGCGTGTCATCCGGAAAACTGATGCCCTGCGCGCGGTTGCGCGCATCGTTGTTGGCTTCCATCTCGCCCGGATAGAACACCTCGTCGTGGCCCTGGGCCAGCGGCACCGACTTCACCTCGGCCACCCACTGCTCCATGCGCGCGTTGAACTGGTCCAGCGGCTGCATCGCCTCAATGTTGAGCGCCATCACGAAATGGCCGCAGTTGCTTTTGTCGGCGGTCTTGTACGGGCTGTGCACCGCCGACAGGAAACCGCTGCCGCTGAGCACGCCGGAGAGCATGTCCACCATTGCGGCAATCGCATAACCCTTGTGCCCGGCCATTGGCAGGATGATGCCGTCGATGGCCTCCTGCGGATCAGTGGTCGGCGCACCGGCAGCATTGATCGCCCACCCTTCGGGTATGGGCATACGTTTGTTGCGGGCAAGGTAGATCTTGCCGCGGGCGACACCGGTGTTGGCCATGTCCACCACGAAGGGCGCGTGTTTGCCGGCCGGCGCGGCAATCGACCAGGGATTGGTGCCGACGATTTTTTTGCGCCCGCCCCAGGGCGCCATCGCCGGGCCGCCGTTGGAGGCCAGCATCATCACGCAGCCTGCGCGCGCGCCCATCAGCGTGTAATACATGCAGGTGCCGAAATGGTTGGACATGCGCACGCCCACCGCGGCGATGCCATGCACTTTGGCACGGCGGATCGCCTCTTCGCTGGCGAGCCGGGTCAGCACATGGCCAACGCCGTCGTGGCCGTCGATCACCGCGATACCGCCGGTATCGACCACGAAGTCCGGCGTGGTCACCGGGTTCATCACCCGGTTGCGCAGGCGGTCGAGGTACCATCCCAGACGCAGCACGCCGTGCGACTGGTGGCCCCAGAGATCCGCCTGCACCAGGGTGTCGGCGACAAGGCCTGCATCGGCCTCGGGCATGCCCTGCTGCATATAGACGGCAGTGGCAAAATTGCGGAGCTGGTCGTGATGCACAGGAGCAGCGGGCATGGCGTCCTCGCATTCTGTATTTTGACGTTAAATAAATCAATCCTGATTATAACCGATCACCCTCGCCGACCACCCGAAAGGCCGCGATGAAGTCCACGCTGAGAGCCGGCATCAGCCACCGCATGACCTACACGGTGCCGCCGGACAAGACGGTGCCACACCTCTACCCCGAGTCGGAATCCTTCCGCTCGATGCCTGAGGTGCTGGCCACCGGCTTCATGGTCGGACTCATGGAATGGGCCTGCATCGAGGCAATCAAGCCCCATATCGACTGGCCGCGCGAACAGTCGCTGGGCACGGTAGTGGAATTTCCCCACCTCGCCGCGACGCCGCCGGGTCTCACCATCACGGTGGACGTGCGCCTCGATGCAGTGGTAGGCCGCCGCCTGTACTTTTCGGTGCGCGCCCATGATGGCATCGACACCATCACCGAAGGCCGGCATGAGCGGGTGGTCATCGTCCGCGCGCGATTCGACAGCAAAGTCGAAGCAAAGTCGGCGCAGACCCGGGGCGGGTTATAGTCGAATTTGCAGACAACACCTCACCACCGACAACTCTTCAGGGAAAACACCGCCATGGACATGCAACAGATCACCGACACCATCATCACCTCACTGACCGCGCTGGGCCTCAAGATACTGGGCGCGCTGGCCGTCTGGATCTTCGGCCGCTGGCTGATCTCCATGGCAGTGCGTCTGGTGTCGGCAGCGCTGACCAAACAGAAGGTCGATCCGACACTGCTGCGTTACATCGGCAACATCGTCAGCGTCGCGCTGAACATCGTGCTGGTTGTGGCAATCCTAGGCTACTTCGGCATCGAAACCACCTCCTTCGCTGCGCTGGTCGCCGCGATGGGTATCGCCATTGGCGCCGCCTGGGGGGGATTGCTGTCGAACTTCGCCGCCGGCGCCTTCCTGGTCACGCTGCGGCCGTTCAAGGTCGGCGACTATGTCAAGGCCGGTGGCGTCGAAGGCACGGTAATGGAAATCGGCCTGTTCGGCACCGCGATCAACAGCCCCGACAACGTGCTCAACATCGTCGGCAACAACCGGATCTTCTCCGACACCATTCAGAACTTCTCGACCAACCCTTTCCGTCGCGTCGACCGTACCGCGCAGCTGGCGCACAGCGTTGACGTGCACGATGCAATCAAGCGCCTGAAGGAAGCCCTCACTCGTATCCCCAACGTTGCCACCGAACCGGCGCCGGATGTCGAAGTCATCGACTTCACGCCGATGGGACCGGTGCTCGCGGTGCGTCCGTACACCCACACCAGCCATTATTGGCAGGTCTACTTCGACACCAACAAGACCATCACCGACACCTTTGGCGCCGCCGCCTACCCGGTGCCGGAAGCGCGTTACCACATCAACCGGAACTGAAACCGATGAAACAGCTGATACCACTCGCGCTGGCCATTTTGCTCGGCGCCTGTGCAGCGGCCCCCGCGGCCAAATCCGATGCGCCGCTGCTGGATACCCACTGGAAGGCCGTCGAGTTGGAGGGTATGACTGTCGAAGCCGCAACCGGCAGCGCGTCCGGAAAACGCAATGCCCACCTGATCCTGCGCACTGAAAAAAACATGGCCGGCGGATTCTCCGGCTGCAACAACGTTCGCGGCGGCTATGAACTGCAGGGCGAAAGCCTGCGCTTCCGGCAGATGGCGTCCACACTGATGGCCTGCCTGCCGGGCGCGGACGGCACCGGGCAGCGCTACCACAGCGCGCTGGCCGCGATAGCGGCCTTCCGCATCAGCGGCGAGAGCCTCTAACTGGTCGACCGGTACGGCAAGGTTCGGGCCCGCTTCAGCGCGGCTCATCCGCACTGACCAGATCCAGTGTCACGCAACAGCAGCCCAGCGGCGTGTTGTCGTAATAGGCCTCGCAGGCGCGAAAGCCCAGGCTGCGGTAGAGCGCCTGCGCCGCGACCAATTGCGGCAGCGTATCGAGCAGCATCTGCCGGTAGCCGGTGTTGCGTGCAAAATTCAGGGCAGCCTCAGCCATGCCTCGACCCAGACCTGTGCCGCGGCACTGAGAACGCGTATACAGCCGCTTCATCTCTCAGCGGCCTTCACCGAAAGGCCACACCCCTACACAGCCCGCAGGGCTGCCTTTGGCCATCGTCAGCAGCAGCGTGCCCTGTGGAGGTGCGTAAGCGCCGGGCAGGGTGCGCAACTCCTCGTCGAAGCCCTGGAAGCAGAGACTGAAGCCCAGCGACTCCGCATATTCGGAAAACAATCCGCGCTCGGCCTCCAATTGCAGCCCCATAGCCGTGACCGCAAAGATTGCGGCAGCAGGCATGAGCAATTCAGCTTGCCCTGCTCAGCTGGCGGATGCCCCGCTCCAGCCCTTCGAGCGTCAGCGGATACATGCGCCCGCCCATCAGTTCGCGGGTGATGCCGATGGACTCGTGGTAGTTCCATACCGCCTCGGGCTGCGGATTGAGCCAGATCGCCTGCGAATACACGTCGAGCGCACGCTGCAGCCACAGCGCGCCGGGCTCCTCGTTGCTGTGCTCGACGCTGCCGCCGGGATAGGTGATCTCGTACGGGCTCATCGTCGCATCACCGACGAAAATCACCTTGTAGTCATGGGGATACTTGTGGAAGACATCCCAGGTCGCGATGCGCTCGGTGGCGCGGCGGCGGTTGTCCTTCCACACCCGCTCGTAGAGGAAGTTGTGGAAGTAGAAGTACTCGAGGTGCTTGAATTCGGTGCGTACCGCCGAGAACAGCTGCTCGCAAACGCGGATGTGGTCATCCATTGAGCCGCCGACATCGAAAAAGATCAACACTTTCACCGCGTTGTGGCGCTCCGGCACCATCTTCAGGTCGAGCCAGCCGGCGTTTCTCGCGGTGGAGCGGATGGTGTCCTCCATGTCCAGCTCTTCCGGGGCGCCGGTGCGCGCGAAC
>JAJTHX010000147.1 GCA_021300125.1 Betaproteobacteria bacterium
CAAGGCCAGGGAATCCGAGCTGGAAAAAAAGAAAAAGGCCGAAGCCGAGGCACTGAAGGCGAAGCAGGCGGCTGAGGCCGAGGCCAGGCGTATCGCTGCCGAGCAGCAGCTCGCGCGCGACAAGATCGCGGCGCAGGAAGCAGCCGCGGCGAAGCGCGAAGTCGACAAGTACCTGGCCGGCATCCAGGCCAAGGTGCGCCGTTTCGTGCGGGTGCCATCCAGTCTCCAGGGCAACCCGGAGGCCGAGGTCGTGGTCACGCTGCTGCCTGGCGGCGAGGTGCTCAACGTGCGCATCAGGAAAAGCAGCGGCAACATTGCCTATGACGAGGCCGTCGAGCGCGCGATACGTCTTGCCCAGCCCTTCGAGGTGCCCTCTGGCGAGATGTTTCAGCGGAATTTCCGCGAATTCACGATGGTCTTCAGGCCGCAAAGCTGACCATCCCGAGAACTTGAGGTTGCAGACACTGTCGCACTACTGAAACCGATCATGAATCCCATCGTTCAAAAAATCATGCCCGCACACCTGCTGATCCTCGTCTGGGCCCTCCTGTGCGCGATGTTTGCACCGGTCTCCGCGGCCCAGCTGCGCATCGAAGTCATCGGCGGCGGTGCGACCCAGATTCCCGTCGCCATCGTGCCGTTCCGCGCCGAGGACGGATTGGCGCAGAAACTGACCCCGGTCATTGCCGCCAATCTCGCACGCAGCGGCCTGTTCCGCCTCGTCGATGCCGGCGGCATGAGCCCGGTACCGCACGAGCCCGAGCAGGTCAATTATCCGCAATGGCGGGCCCGCGGCGCCGATGCGGTGGTGATCGGCGCGGTGAGCAAGGCCGCAGACGGGCGCTATGACATCCGTTTCCGCGTGCTCGATGCCGCGAAGCAGACCCAGATCGCCGGCTTTGTCTATTTCGCGACCGAGTCCCAGCTGCGGCTCACCGCGCACCGGATCAGCGATGTCATCTACGAGCGGCTCACCGGTGACCCTGGCGTCTTTGCCACGCGCATCACCTATGTCGCCAAGCGCGGCAGCCGCTTTGAACTGCAGGTGGCTGATGCCGACGGGTTCGGTGCACAGACCGTGCTCAGCTCGAACGAGCCCATCATTTCGCCGGCGTGGTCACCGGACGGCAACCGCCTGGCCTATGTCTCGTTCGAGGACAAGAAGCCGGTGGTGTACGTGCAGTCCCTGCTCACCGGCGAGCGCCGGGCCGTGGCCAATTTCCGGGGCAGCAACAGCGCCCCGGCGTGGTCCCCCGACGGACGGCGGCTCGCGGTGACGCTGACGCGGGACGGCGGTTCGCAGATTTACCTGATCAATGCAGACGGGTCCGGTGCACCGCAGCGGCTGACGCAAAGCGCTGCAATAGACACGGAGGCGAATTTTTCGCCCGACGGCCAGTCGATCCTGTTCACCTCCGATCGCGGTGGCGGACCGCAGATATACCGCATTCCGGTTGGCGGCGGCGCGGCGCAGCGGATCACCTTCGAGGGCAGTTATAACGTATCGCCGCGGCACAGCCCCGATGGCAAAAGCTTTACCTTCATCCAGCGCAACGGCGGCCGCTTCAACGTCGCGGTACAGGATATCGCCACGCGCCAGGTGCAGGTGCTGACCGATGGCGGCATCGACGAGTCACCGAGTTTCGCGCCCAATGGCAGGGTCATCCTTTATGCGACCGAGGTCAGGGGGCGTGGTATATTGGCCGCCGTTTCGAGCGACGGTCGCATCCGGCAGCGTTTCACCGCCGATGCCGGGGACGTGCGCGAACCCGCGTGGAGTCCAGTGGTCGGCAAATGAGCGGTCACGTAATCCATTCCAGCCACCAGCCCTGTCGACAAGGAGCCCCATGATCAAACGACTGATACTGGTTTCGGTACTGCTGTCGATGCTTGCAGCCTGCAGCAGCACGCCCACCAAGGAGCAGGATGCGGCCGCGGTCGAGGACCGCAGCGGCGGTGCCGTTGCCGCCGCTCCCGCGCAGAAACCGCAGGCTCCGGCCGCGGGTCCGGTCACCAAGCCGCTGCAGCCCTCGACGGTGTCTGCCAACCCATTGAAGGATCCTGCCAACATCCTGTCAAAGCGCAGCATTTATTTCGAACTCGACAGCAATGTGGTACGCGAGGAATTCAAGCCGGTGGTGGCCGCCCATGCCCGCTATCTGCAGCAGAACCGTGGCGTGAGGATGACCATCCAGGGTCATGCCGATGAGCGCGGCAGCCGGGAGTACAACCTCGCGCTGGGACAGCGCCGGGCCGATGCGGTGAAGCAGGCGATGCAGCTGCTCGGTGCCAGCGCGGAACAGATTGAAACCGTCAGCTTCGGGGAGGAAAAACCCAAGGCGACCGGCCATGACGAGGCGAGCTGGGCTGAGAACCGCCGCGCCGACCTGGCCTATCCCAACGACTGATTATCGCCATGATGTGCCGTAACGGGGTTGCCGTCTGTTCCGCGATGTTGGTGCTGATGCTGTCTCCTTCTCCGGCCCTTGCCCTGTTCGGCGACGATGTTGCGCGCAAACAGGTGGCTGAGCAGCAGAAGCGGCTGGACGAACTGCGCCAGGTGACAGAGGGCATTGCGGCCAGGCTGGGGCGCCTGGAGGATGAGGCTGCGAGGACCAGCCAGGTGCTCGCGCTGGCCGCCGAAATCCAGAAGCTACGCGACGAGATCCGCGGGCTGCGCGGCGAGGTCGAGACCCTCGCCAACAACATTGACGGTGTGGCCAAGCGACAGCGCGACATGTATATCGACCTGGACCAGAGGCTGCGCCGCTTCGAGCAGCAGCCGGCGGCAGCCGCTGCATCGCAGCCTGTCATCGCGGCGCCCGGAGACACGGCCAAACCTCCTGCCACCTCCGTGGCCGCGAACGAGGAAAACGAGGCCTACGAGCGCGCCCAGGCGCTGCGCCGGGCCGGCAATTATCCGGCGGCAATCACCGCGCTCCAGGCCTTTCTCGCCAGGTATCCGAAAAGCACGCTGGCGCCGCGCGCCCAGTATTGGATCGGCGATTCGCAATTCAACCTGCGCGACTTCAAGGCTGCGATTTCAAGCCAGCAGCGGCTGCTTTCGTCCTATCCCGACAGCAGTTCGGTACCTGATGCCCTGCTCAATCTGGCCAGTGCGCAACTCGAATCCGGCGACGCTGCGGCTGCGCGCAAGACCATGGACGCACTGATCGCGCGGTTCCCGGCCTCCGAAGCGGCGGAAAAGGCGCGCCGCCGCATCGGCGCCGCGCGCTGAGTCCCCTGCTGTTGCCACGCATGGCGCCCGACTCCATCAACGCCACCCCCGCAGCGCTAGTTCCTGATGCCCGGCTGGAGGAAAGCCTGCGCGTCACCGAGATTTTTCATTCCCTGCAGGGCGAGACCAGCCGGGTCGGCCTGCCCACCGTGTTCGTGCGCCTCACAGGCTGTCCCCTGCGCTGCGGTTATTGCGACACCGCATATGCCTTTCACGGCGGCCAGTCGCTGTCGCTCGAAGCCATCCTCGACCGGGTTCATGACTACGGCGCGCACCACGTCACGGTCACGGGTGGCGAGCCGATGGCGCAGAAGCACGTACCGCTTCTGTTGCGCCGGCTGGCCGATGCCGGCTACTCGGTGTCGCTTGAAACCAGCGGCGCGCTGGACGTCTCCCCGGTGGATGTACGGGTGTCGAAAATCCTCGATCTCAAGACCCCGGGTTCCGGCGAATGCGGGCGCAACCTGTGGTCGAACCTGGAACACCTCACCGCGCACGACGAGATCAAGTTCGTGCTCTGTGATCAGGCTGACTATGAATGGGCAGTGGCCTGCCTGCGCGAACACCGTCTTGACCAGCGTTGCCCGGTACTGATGTCACCGGTGTACGGCAGGCTGGAGCCGCGTGAGCTTGCCGAGTGGATCCTGATCGACCGGCTGCGGGTACGCATGCAGGTGCAGCTGCACAAGCTGCTGTGGGGCGAGCAGCCGGGCCGCTGAGCGGCCGGTTGCCGAAGCGGATGACGACAGCGCCGGCCGCCGTGGTGCTGCTCTCCGGAGGGCTGGACTCTACGACCACGCTCGCCCTTGCCCGCGCCGCAGGCCGCTGCTGCCATTGCCTGTCCATCGACTACGGACAGCGCCATCGTTCCGAACTCGATGCCGCAGCGCGCGTGGCGCGTATGCTGGGGGCTGCCGCGCATAAGGTGGTTCGCATCGACCTTGGCGCCGTCGGCGGCTCGGCCCTGACCGATCCGCAGATCGCAGTACCAGTGACCGGCTTGCAGCCGGGCATACCGGTGACCTATGTGCCGGCGCGCAATACCATCATGCTGGCCCTGGCGCTGGCCGAAGCCGAGGTGACCGGCGCCAGCGACATCTGGTTCGGCGCCAACGCCGTGGATTATTCGGGCTATCCGGATTGCCGTCCGGAATTCATGCGCGCTTTCGAGGCGCTGGCCAACCTTGCCACCAAGGCCGCGGTCGAAGGGCGGCCGCTGCGACTGCATACTCCCATTATCGATCTGAGCAAGGCCGAGATCATCCGCCGCGGCATCGCCCTCGGCGTCGACTACGGACTGACGGTATCCTGTTACCAGGCCGATGAGGCCGGGCGCGCCTGCGGGGTCTGTGATTCCTGCCGTCTGCGCCGCGCCGGTTTCGCGGAGGCCGGCGTCGCCGATCCCACACGCTACCGCGAACAGGCATGAGGCCGCAGACGAGGGACCCAACTTGGAACTGACCGTACACCACCAGGTGCTGGGCGCCGTGTTCGCGGTGGCCCTGGTGCTGGGCGCCGTTGCCGGCAAGACCCATTTCTGCACCATGGGCGCGGTGTCCGACTGGATCAACATGGGAGACACCGGGCGCATGCGCGCCTGGCTGCTTGCGATTGCCGTGGCGATGGCCGGCGTCGCCGGGCTCGAGCTTACTGGCGTGATCACGCTGGGCGGCGACACTTTTCCGCCTTACCGCGGCAGCGGCTTTGCCTGGCTGCGCTACCTGGCCGGCGGCTTCCTGTTCGGCGTCGGCATGACGCTCGCCAGCGGATGCGGCAACAAGACGCTGGTGCGCATCGGCGCCGGCAACCTCAAGTCACTGGTGGTGTTGGTGATCGCCGCAGTGATGGCCTACCTGATGCTCTGGACGCCGTTCTACGAGCGGCTGTTCCATCCCTGGGTGTCTGCCACGACCATCGACCTCGCCGCGCACGGTATCGCTGCACAGGATCTCGGTTCGCTGATTGCTGCGGCGGGTGGGGTGGCGCCATCGCGCGCGCTCACCGCAGCGGTTGGCGCGGTGATTGCGCTGGCCTTGTTGGTATTCGTGTTCCGCAGCGCCGATTTTCGCGCCAGTTTCGACAACATCCTGGGCGGACTGGCGGTCGGTCTGGTGGTGATTGCGGGCTGGTACATCACCGGCGGGCCGCTGGGCCAGGCGTGGAAGGATTACGCTGATTTCGCGGATGCGGTGCCCAGCCGGGTCCAGGTGCAGTCCTTTACCTTTATCAGCCCGATGGGCGACACCCTGCGCTGGCTGATGGATCCTGGCAACCTGGCGCTGGTCAATTTCGGGGTGGTTGCGCTAGCCGGAGTGATCACCGGGTCACTTCTGCACGCACTGGCTTCGCGCAGCTTTCGCATCGAGTGGTTCGCCTCGCATGCGGATTTTTTCAACCACGCCCTTGGCGGGGTACTGATGGGCATCGGCGGGGTGCTGGCCATGGGCTGCACCGTGGGCCAGGCCATCACCGGACAGTCCACCACAGCCCTGGGTTCGCTGGTGGCCTTTGCTGCAATCATCGCGGGGGCTGCAGCCACCATGAAATACCAGTATTGGCAGCTGTTGCAGGAAAATTGAGCTGCGTTTGCACCAGCCCGCTGCAGCGGTTGACCCCCATTGGGGTGGCGGTTAAAATTCGCCCCTTTTTGAGGGCGGTTAGCTCAGCCGGTAGAGCAGCGGACTTTTAATCCGTTGGTCGGGAGTTCGAATCTCCCACCGCCTACCAGTCGTTACAAAGGGCCGGATTTTTTCCGGCCCTTTGTTCTTTTTCCTGGCCCACCGGAGCTTGCCCAATGACGCAGTTCACCGCCATCGGTACCGTGCGCAACGGCCGCACCGAGATGTCCAAGGGGCAATGGGCCGGCATCGAATCGCGCATCGAGCTTGAGGCCCCGTATGTGGCGGGCCTTTCCGGCCTCGCCGAGTTTTCCCATGCGGTGGTGGTGTTCCACCTTGACCGCATTCCGCCGTTCGACCCGTCGAAACAGATCGCGCGCAATCCCCGCGGCATGGAAAATCTGGCGCCGGTCGGAGTGTTCGCGCAGCGCACCAAATTCCGCCCCAATCCGATCGGGGTCACTGCAGTGGAATTGCTGGCTGTGGATGCCAGGGGCATCACGGTGCGCGGCCTTGATGCGCTGGATGGCACGCCGGTGCTCGACATCAAGCCGTACATTCCCGCCTTCGAGCGCAAGGACGATGTGCGGCTGCCGGCCTGGGTGAACAAGATGATGGACGGTTATTTCTGACGTCTCTTGTCGGCGCAGCCTGCCGCCGTAAGTTTCCTGCAAGCTGGCGTAAGGCTGCCGCAAGCTCCGGGCTTGAGCATGGGGTCAGTCCCGGCGCCACCGGTGACGCCCGAATCCCCCACATCGCAGGAGATTTCAATGCTCAGAAAATGGCTGTCCGGTGCTGCATTGCTGACGATTCCCTTCGCTGCCTTGGCTGACGAGGCCGTGGTCGCGCCCCCGCCCAATACCGATCCGACCGCGCTGATCCTGTTTGCGGTGGTGATGGTGGTCATGATCGGTGGTTTTGCCGGATACATCTATCTCAAGGAAAAAGGCAGGAAGCACGGCGCCTCAAAATAAGTGCCGGCTGTCAGCCCGGAAAAAGCGCCCCTCCAGGGGCGCTTTTTTTGCGTTGCCGCGGCATGGGGGGCGCCGCTACACTCCGGTTCATTCTTCCGCATCCGGACGATCATGGCTGAAATCGCGCTGTCCCCGAGGCTTTCGCGCATCAAGCTGTCACCGAGCACCCAGGCTGCACAACGCGTGCGCGACCTGCGTGCTGCGGGCCGGGACATCGTTGGCCTCACCATCGGCGAGCCCGATTTCGAGACGCCGCCCCATGTCAAGCGCGCGGTAATGGCCGCGCTGGAACGCAACGAAACCAAGTATCCGCCGATTTTCGGCATTCCCCAGCTGCGTGAGGCGGTGCGCAACAAATTCATCCGCGACAACGCACTGGATTACCCGGTTGACCAGATCATGGTCGGCACCGGCAGCAAGCAGATCCTCTTCAACGCGCTGCAGGCGACGATCAGTGCCGGTGACGAGGTGATCATTCCGGCCCCTTATTGGATTTCCTACCTCGACATGACGCTGGTGGCTGACGGCACACCGGTGGTTGTGACCTGCGGCATGGAGTCAGGCTTCAAGCTGACACCGGCACAGCTTGAGGCCGCGATCACCCCGCGCACGAAATGGCTGATGCTCAATTCGCCGGGCAATCCCAGCGGCGCGATCTACAGCCGGGCGGAACTGCAGGCGCTGGCCGGGGTGCTGCGCCGCCATCCGCAGGTGTGGGTGCTGTCGGACGACATCTACGAGCATCTGCGTTTCGACGGCATCGAGTTCTGCACCATGGCCCAGGTCGCGCCCGATCTTGCCGACCGCACGCTCACCGTGAACGGGGTGTCCAAGGCCTACGCGATGACCGGTTTCCGGCTGGGTTATGCGGCGGGCCCGCGCCAGTTGATCAATGCCATGGTCAAGATGCAGTCGCAGAGCACCGCCGGCGTCAACTCGCTGAGCCAGTGGGCTGCGGTCGAAGCATTGAATGGCCCGCAGGAATTCATTTCCGGGCGGGCCGCCGCCTTCCAGGAGCGGCGCGACCGGTTGCTGGAGATCCTCAACGCGGTGCCCGGCATCACCTGCGACAAGCCTGAAGGTGCCTTCTACCTGTTCCCGCGCATCGAAGGCGTGCTCGGCAAGACCACGCTCTCGGGCCAGGTGATCCGCAGTGAACAGGACTTCGTGATCTACCTGCTCGAACATGCCGGTGTGGCGGTGGTGCAGGGCGAGGCTTACGGCCTGAGCCCCCACATCCGCATCTCGATTGCCTATGCCCTCGACAGCGTGGTCGAAGGCGGACGCCGCATCGCAAAGGCCGTTGCGGAGCTGCGCTAGAGGTCCCGCCGGCCGCTTCAGCGCAGACGCGCCAGGGCCTGCTCCAGGTCGGCGATCAGGTCGGCGGGATCTTCCAGGCCGATGTGAAAGCGCACTGTCGTGCCGCCTGGATTCCAGGTGGTTGCACTGCGCACGGTTTCAGGCTGCGGCGCGGTGACCAGGCTTTCATAACCGCCCCAGCTGGCGCCGATCGCAAACAGCTTCAGGGCGTTGACGAAAGCGCTGACCCTGGACCGGTCCACCGGCTGCAGCACGACCCCGAACAGCGAAGCGGCGCCGTCGAAATCGCGCTTCCACAGTGCGTGTCCCGGAGCCCCTTCCAGCGCCGGATACAGCACCTGCCCGACCTCGGGACGCTGCGCCAGCCAGCGTGCCACGACCAGCGCGTTGGCCATCTGCTGTTTCATTCGTACGCCGATGGTGCGAAAGCCGCGCAGCGCAAGATAGCAGTCGTCTGGGCTCACGCAGTAACCGTAATGGGCGATGGTGCGCCGCACCGGCAGCCAGTATTTCTGGTTGGTGACAATGATCCCCATCAGCACGTCGGAGTGGCCGACGATGTATTTGGTGGCGGCGTGAATGGATACGTCGATGCCGCGCTCGAAGGAGCGGAAAAAATACGGGGTGCCCCAGGTGGTGTCGGCCAGCACCGGAATGCCGTGGGCATGCGCGGCGGCGGCGATCGCGGGGATGTCCTGGACCTCGAAGGTCAGCGAACCGGGCGACTCGCAGAACACCGCCCGGGTGTTGGGGCGCAGCAGGCTGGCAATGCCGCCGCCGATCAGCGGGTCGTAGTATTCGACATCGACACCCTGCAGGCGTAGCTGTTTTTCGCAGAAGGTGCGGGTCGGTCCGTAGGCGCTGTCGGTGACCAGCAGGTGGTCACCCTGCTTGACGAAGGCGCACAGTGCCGCTGTGATCGCGGCCAGCCCCGAGGGCAGTGCTGCCGCGAGATAACCGCCCTCCATTCTGGCCACGGCCTCTTCCAGCGCGAAGGTGGTAGGCGTGCCATGGATGCCGTAGCGCTTGGATTTGAAATCATCCGGTTCGCGGGCCTCGAAGGATTCGAGGTCGGGGAAGACCATGGTCGAGGTGCGGTAAACCGGCATGTTGACGGTGCCGCTGGTGTTCAGCGGGTCGCGGCCCACCTGGGTCAGCAAGGTATCTTTTTTCATCATCTCTGGCCGGATCAGGCGCCGGTTTTTACGATATGGACTGACGCCTGCTCATTCTGAGGGCCTGCGGATGCCAGCGCAACTGCCGCCAAATGCCGCTGTGGATGGGGCTGGAATTTGCGTTATGCTAATCGCCATCCCAACGGAGGAGAAAGCATGCCGCAGCCTTGGCAGGTTCGCGGCACGCGTCAACATCATGGACCAACACCACCATCATTTTGAAGTCGGCGGCGCGCACCTGTCCCGCCTGGAAGACCTGCGCCTGATCAAGGGCGAAGGCCGTTATGCCGCGGACTGGAACCTGCCCAACCAGGTGCATGCGGCTTTCCTGCGCGCCGACCGCGCGCACGCGAAGATCGTGTCGATCAGCACTGCTGCCGCGCGCAAGGCCAAGGGCGTGCTCGGTGTGTTCACTGGCGAGGACGCGGTCAAGGCGGGCTATGTCAAGCCGCTGAGTTTTCTGACCTTCGCTGGCAAGGACGGCAAAAAGGCAAACATTCCGGAGCGTCCGGCACTGACCGCCGACCGCGTGCGCTTTGTCGGTGACCTGGTGGCGATGGTGGTGGCTGAGACCGCGCTGCAGGCGCAGGACGCGCTCGAACTGATCGAGGTCGACTACGAGGAACTGCCGGTGGTGGTGTCGCCGCGGGCTGCGGTGGCACCCGGCGCGCCACTGCTTCACGACAACGTCCCCGGCAACCTGGCTTTTGAGCAGGAGGCTGGCGATGCCGCCGCCGTCGAGACGGCGTTTGCCAGGGCGGCGAACGTCACCCGGCTGCGCCTTGACGTGACCCGTGTGGCGCCGAATCCGATGGAGCCGCGCGCCTGCGCCGTCGCATTCGACGCCGCCAGCGGCAGGTTCACCATCCATTCGCCGGTGCAGGGCATCAACATGATGCGCATGCAGCTGGCGGCCTACACCGGCGTTGCCGATGACAAAATCGAGGTGGTCGCCCGCGATGTCGGCGGCGGTTTCGGCCAGCGCAGCATCGGTTATCCCGAATATGTCGCACTGATGCTGGCTGCAAGGTCGCTGGGCCGCCCGGTGAAATGGGTGTCGTCGCGCAGCGAGGGTTTCATGTCCGATTCCCATGGCCGCGCCAACTACATCGACGGTGAGCTGGCGCTCGACAAGGACGGCACTTTCCTCGGCATGCGCATCGACTGGATCGCCGATCTCGGCGCCTATCTGCACCCCGCGGGCCCGGTGAGCCCGATGCGCAATCCGGTGACCTGCCTCAATGGTGTTTACAAGACCCAGGCGCTGTTTGGCCGCTGGCGGGTGGCGCTCACCAATACGGCACCGGTGTCCGCATACCGCGGTGCGGCGCGCCCCGAAATCGCCTTCGCAATCGAAAGGCTGGTGGATGAAGCCGCGGCGCAGATGAACATCGACCCGGCGGAAATCCGCCGCCGCAATTTCATCCCCACTGACGCCTTCCCGTACAAGACGCCGACCGGCTCGGTCTACGACATCGCCGATTTCCACGGCGTGCTCGACAAGGCGATGAAGCTGGCCGATGTTGCCGGCTTCCCGAAGCGCCGCGCCGAATCGGAAAAACGCGGCATGATCCGCGGTCTTGGTTTTTCGACGGTGATCGAGAACTCCGGTGCCGGCATGTTTCCGAAGGACGAGGTCAGGCTGGAGGTTCATGCCGACGGTACTGTCACGGCCTACTCGGTGTCACACTCGCAGGGCCAGGGCCACGAAACCACCTTTGCCCAGATCATCGGCGACGGCCTGGGCATTCCGGCAGAGCGGGTGAAGCTGCGCCAGGGCATCGGCGAGCAGGGCCTGATCGGCAACCACACCGGCGGCTCGCGCACCATCGTCGGAGCCGGCACGGTGTGCCACATCGCCGCAAAAAAACTGGTCGAGGTGGCGACGCCGATGGCCGCCGAACAGCTCGGCTGCGAACCCTCACAGGTGGCCTATGCCCACGGCGAGTTCAAGTCGAGTGCGTCGAACAAGAAGATCACGCTGGGCGAACTGGCCGCAAAAAAACCGCTGACCGTCACCGGCGAAGGCAAGTTCGGATCCACCTTCCCCAACGGCTGCCATGTGGCCGAGATCGAGATCGACGCGCAGACCGGTGTCACCGAGGTGCTGTCCTATGTCACGGTCGATGACTGCGGCACGGTGATCAACCACACCATCGTCGAGGGGCAGATGCACGGCGCCGTCGCCCAGGGCTGGGGCCAGATCTTCAGCGAAAACGTGGTCTATGATCCCGACACCGGTCAGCTGCTGACCGGCAGCTTCATGGATTACGCGATGCCCAAGGCCGGCTGGATCAAGGACATCCAGATCGCCGAGCACACCACCTTCGGCACCATCAGCCCGCTGGGCGTCAAGGGCATGGGCGAGTCGGGTTGCACCGCTTCGCTCGCCGCGCTGACCAATGCGGTGATGAACGCGCTGCGCCCGCTGGGCGTGCCGCCGCTGGACATGCCGCTGACCGCGCACAAGCTGTGGCAGGCGATCTCGGCCGCGAAAAAAGGGAAATGACATGTACGCATTCCAGTACCGCAAGGCGAAATCACTGAACGAAGCCGGCGACATTCTCGGCAGGGACGAAGAAGCCAGGCCGCTGTCCGGCGGCATGACGCTGATCCCGACCCTGAAGCAGCGTCTTGCGCAGCCCACCCAGCTGGTCGACATCGCCGGTCTGGCTGAACTCGCCGGCGTCGAGAACAAAAACGGCGTGCTCACCATCGGTGCCGCGACCCGACACGCCGACGTCGCCGCCTCGAGGGTGGTGCAGCAGGCGATTCCGGCGCTGGCCTGTCTGGCGGCGGGCATCGGCGATCCCCAGGTGCGCAACCGCGGCACGCTGGGCGGTTCGGTGGCCAACAACGATCCGGCGGCCGACTACCCCTCGGCGGTGCTGGCGCTGAATGCGAAGGTCATCACCAACCGGCGCGAGATTGCCGCGGACGATTATTTCCAGGGCATGTTCACCACTGCGCTGGAGCCGGGCGAGCTGATCGTCAGGATTGCCTTCCCGCTGCCCAAGGCCGCGGCCTACTGCAAGTTTCCGCATCCGGCTTCGGGTTATGCCATGGCCGGCGTGTTCATCGCCGATACCGTGCAGGGTGTGCGGGTGGCGGTGACCGGTGCCGGCGCCTCCGGCGTGTTCCGCTGGGCGGAGGCGGAGAAGGCGTTGGCGAAGGGCATCAGCGCCGCGGTGATCGAAAAGCTGACGCTCGCCGCCGACGACTGCAACGAAGACATCCACGGCACGCGCGAATACCGCGCGCAGCTGGTCAAGGTCATGGCGACGCGCGCCGCGGCCGCTCTCTCGGGGGAAAAGTAACATGGCCAAGATCACATTGAAGGTTAACGGCGAGCAGCGCAGTGCCGAGGTCGAGGACCGCACGCTGCTGGCCAATTTCCTGCGCGATGAACTCAAGCTCACCGGCACCCATGTCGGCTGCGACACCAGCCAGTGCGGCGCCTGCACCGTGCACGTTGACGGCCGCGCGGTGAAGTCCTGCACCATGCTGGTAGCCCAGGCTGAAGGCTGCGAGGTGGTGACGATCGAAGGCCTCGCCAAAAACGGCAGGCTGCATCCGGCACAGGCGGCGTTCACCGAGTGCCACGCACTGCAGTGCGGTTTCTGCACGCCCGGCATGATCATGACCACCGCGGCGCTGATCAAGGATCATCCGCAGCCCACCGATGAGCAGATCGTGCACGGCCTTGAAGGCAATCTCTGCCGCTGCACCGGCTACCTGAACATCGTCAAGGCGGTGAAGCGCGCCGCCGAGCTGCAGGGCAAGTAAGCGCCGCGCCCTGCCGCGCACAGGGCGTCGCGGTATCCTTCGGGTTCACCGGAGGACAGCGCAGCATGACAAACCCTTCACCATCCGCCGCCGGCCCCCTGGCCGGCGTGCGCGTCATTGAGCTCGGCCAGCTGATCGCCGGCCCCTTCTGCGGCAAGACACTCGCCGACTTCGGCGCCGAGGTCATCAAGATCGAGCCGCCGGGCAAGGGCGATCCGCTGCGCAAGTGGCGGCTGCTGAAAAACGGCAACTCGGTGTGGTGGGAAGTCCAGTCGCGCAACAAGCAGTCGGTGACGCTCGACCTGACGCAGCGCGAGGGCCAGGACATCCTGCGCCTGCTGGTGATGGAGGCCGATGTGCTGATCGAGAACTTCCGCCCCGGCAAGATGGAGGAGTGGGGCCTCGGCTACGAGGACCTGAAAACACTCAATCCTCGGCTGGTGATGGCACGGATCTCGGGCTACGGCCAGGACGGCCCGTACCGCGACCGCCCCGGCTTCGGCATCATTGCCGAATCGATGGGCGGCCTGCGCTACCTGACCGCCGAGCCGGGGCGCGTGCCGGTGCGTGTCGGCGTGTCGATCGGCGACACCCTCGCCGCGCTGCATGCGGTGATCGGCATCCTGATGGCACTGTATTACCGTGATCGTGTTCACCGCGATCGTATTCACCGCGACCACAACCCCGCCGAGGCCGGCCCTACCGAAGGCCAGGTCGTCGATGTCGCCCTCTACGAAAGCGTGTTCAACTGCATGGAAAGCCTGCTGCCGGAATACAGTGCTTTCAATGTCGTGCGCGAAGCCGCCGGCAGCGCGCTGCCGGGCATCGTGCCTTCCAACGCCTATCCCTGCAGCGATGGCTGGATCCTGATCGGCGGCAACGGCGATGGCATATTCAAGCGACTGATGAAGGCGATCGGGCGCGAGGATTTCGCTGCATCACCGGACATGGCCAGCAATGAAGGCCGCGTGAAACGGGTGACGGACATCGACGGCGCCATCACTGCCTGGACGCAGGCACAGGACAAGAAGTCGGCGCTGGAGGTCCTGGCCCGGCACGATGTGCCCTCGGGCGCGATCTACTCCGTGGCCGACATTGCGGCTGATGCGCAGTACCGGGCGCGCGACATGATCCTCAACATCACCACCCGCGACGGCTACACCGTCGACGTCCCGGGCATCGTGCCCAAGCTCTCGGCGACCCCCGGCGGCATCCGCACCCCCGCGCCGCGGCTGGGCGAGGATACGGCTGCAATACTGGCGCGCGCGGGGCTCAAACCGGAGACCCTGGCCGATTTGCGCGCCAAGGGCGTGATATAAAAATATCATATAAAACAATTACTTATGGAGATTTCCGAATGATCGACCGGCTTGACCATTTTGTCCTGACCACGCCCCAGCCCGAGGCGGTGATCCGCTTCTATACCGAGGTGCTGGGCATGACGGCCGAAACCTTCGGCAACGGCCGGCTCGCCCTGAAATTCGGCCGCCAGAAAATCAACATCCATGTCAAAGGGCGCGAATACGAACCCAAGGCTCATGCACCGGGTGCAGGCACGCTGGATTTCTGTTTCATTGCGGCAGTGCCCCTGGAGCAGGTGATGGCGAGGCTGGCGCTGCATGGCGTGAAGATCATCGAGGGCCCCTGCAACAAGACTGGCGCGATGGGACCGATCCGCTCGGTCTACTTCCGCGATCCCGACCTCAACCTGGTCGAGGTATCCCAGTATCTTTAGGGGGCAGGTGGACACGCTCATCGAATAGTCGCAGCTTCACAACACCGGATGGCGACCGAGCGGTGACGCCAAGGGTGGCGGACGATACCCATCTCCAGATGGCCGCGCGCTTGTGCGGCCTTCCAGCTGGCAGGTCTTCAGCCGCCAGTGCCCGGTGCAGCAGCGGAGTCCCGGGGCCTGTGCTGTCCGGAGACGGTCGCGGGAGCGGCTCGCGGTTCCCGCGGCAGCTTCGCTCCGCAGCGGATGCAGAAGACGTCTCGGCTGCCGACGGGCTGGTTGCACTGGTGGCAGCGCCGCAACTCGCAGGCTTTGCTGCCGCTCACGGCCTGAGCTTGTCCTCGAACCAGTTCCACATCTCCGCCACGCCCAGGGTCAGATAGTCGCGCTGGCAGTGCTGGGCGCCGCCTTCCTCGGCGGTGAAGACGCGCAGCGTCTTGTCCGGCGAACCCGAGGCGTTGTAGAGCGCCTGGGCGTCGGCAAGCGGCACCTGCTCGTCGTCGGCGCCGTGCACGATCAGGAAGGGGCACTTCATCTTCTGCACCACGCCGTCAAGCTTGAAGGGTTCCAGTTTTTTCAGGGCCTCTTCCAGCGAATCGACGCCGAGGATCCACATGATGTGGTGGCCGGGCACCGACAGCGACAGCTTGAACTGCGCCTCGATGCGTTTTTTCCAGGTCGCGTGGTAATCCCAGATCGCGCCCCAGGCGATGCAGGCGGCAAAGCGCGGCTCCATCGAAGCCATGCGCGGTGCGTAGTAGCCGCCAAGGCTGATCGCGACCACGCCGATTTTCTTCGGGTCGACATCGGCGCGCTTTTCCAGCCAGTCGACGCAGGCCGAGCCGGCCACTTCGTAGTCGTAGCGCAGGTACTGGCCGCGGAAGCGGATGGCTTCGCCGGTGCCGGGTCCGTCCATCACCAGCACCGAGATGCCGCGCCGGATCAGGTCGGGTACGCCGCGCACGTACTGGATTTCCTTGGTCACGTCGAGGCCGTCGAAATAGACCACGCAGGGTGTGCGCGCGGATTTCTTGTTCTGCGCGTGAACAAAATAGCCAGGCAAGGAGCCGGCCGCGGTCGGAATCTCGACGATTTCGATCTTGACGTCGGTCAGCGCGACATGGCGGTGGAAGCAGTCCACGCCCTTTTTGTAGGCGGCATTCGCGATGTCGTCCTTGGGCGTGCGGAAGCGCTCGGCCATCTGGTAGTAGTTGCAGGCGCGCAGGTAGGCATGCGCCGCCGACACCGGGTGTTTCGAAGCCTCGAAGCGTTCGGCGTGGGAGCGCACCTTGTCCGCCACGTTCACGCAGGCGTGGAACCAGGCCTCGTCATCGTCGGGCGCCTTGTCCTTGAGCTGGAGGCCGATCTTGTGCAGCTCGCTGATTTCGGAGCCGCCGTAGGGTCCCGAGCTGAGCATGTTGATGAAGGCCGACGACCAGCGGTAGTTGCCGGGGAAGTACATGAAATAGGCGGGGTCTTTGGAGGCGGTCATTGCGGATCCTTGGGTGGGCTGTAGTGGTTTGGCTGGCGGATCAGGTTCACTGTTTCTGGATATTGGCGGCCTTGGCCACCCGTGCCCAGCGTTCGGTTTCCGCGCGCAGGAAATCGGCATAGGCGGTGAGGGTGATGCCGCTGGCCTCATGCCCCTGGCCGGAGTAGAGCGACTTGGCCTCGGGCGTGCCGAGTTGGCGCGACACGATTTCGGCGATGCGCGTGGTGATTGCCGCCGGCGTTCCCGCCGGCGCCAGCACGCCGTTCCAGTTATAGCTTTCGAAATCCTTGATGCCCTGCTCGGCGATGGTGGCCACGTTGGGCAGCAGCGGCGAGCGTTCGCGCGAGGTCACGCCCAGGCAGCGCAGCTTGCCTGCATTCACCAGCGGCGCCGAGATCGCGAACTGGTTGATGGCGAGCTCGATGTTGCCGGCAATCAGGTCGACCGTGTATTGCGCGGCTCCCTTGTACGGGATGTGGTTGAGCTTGACGCCGGCCTGCATCGCGAACAGCTCGGTGGCCAGGTGGCCGACGGTGCCGTGGCCGGGCGATCCGTAGTTGATCTGGCCCGGCCGCGCACGAGCCAGTGCGACGAACTCCTTGACGTTGCGCGCCGGCAGGCTGGGATGCAGGCAGATGCAGCTCGCGCTGCGTGCGATCAGCACGATGGGCGCCAGATCGCGCAGGGTGTCGTAGGGCATCTGGTTGCGCACCGAGGGGGCGATGGTCAACGGGCCTGGATTGCCGGCGAGCAGGGTGTAGCCGTCGGGTGCGCTGCGCACCACGGCCTCGGTGCCGGGCACGCCACCGGCGCCGCCGCGGTTCTCGACAATGAACTGCTGGCCGAGTGCCGCGGTCAGTTGCTGGGCCGCCCAGCGTGCCTGGTTGTCGGTGGGGCCGGCGGGCGCGAAGGGCACGATGATGCGTACCGGCTTTACCGGATAGTTCTGGGCTTGTGCGATGGCGGGCAGCAACAGCAGCCCGGCAAACAGGGGGGGCAACAGCTTGGGCATGGGTTCCTCCGGGGGCGGCATGTCATGTTGTGAACTTTTCGGGCGGCCGCGAAATTCACGATAGAGAGAGGTCGTGCGGAAGTCAATCCACGCGGGGGGGTCTGCTAAAATCCGCGCTCTTCGAACCATCATTCCACCGGGGGAAGCCCATGGCCGCCAAAGCCAAGAAGTCCAAAAGCCGCAAATACACCGACATCATCTGCGAGGTGAAGGACCAGGTCGCCTGGATCACCATCGACCGCGAGAAGGTGCTCAACGCCTTCCGCGAGCAGACCCTCGACGAGATGATCGACGCGCTGAAATCGACCCGCGAAGACCCCTCCATCGTCTGCGCCGTGGTCACCGGCAAGGGCAACCGTTCGTTCTCCGCAGGCGGCGACTTCTACGCGATGAAGCGCCTGAACTTCACCAACGCCTACATGTGGAACGACCGCATGCTCGGCCTGGCAATGACCATCCGCGGCCTGCCGATCCCGGTGATCGCGATGGTCAACGGCTGGTGCATGGGCGGGGGCCACGAGCTGGCGCTTTGGTGTGACCTGGTGATCGCCTCGGAAAACGCCGTGCTCGGCCAGACCGGTGCAAAAGTCGGGGCCTGTCCGACGGTCGGCGCAACCCAGTACATCCCGCGCATCATCGGCGAACGCCTCGCGCGCGAGATGATTTTCTGCGCCCGCCGCTTTACCGCCAAGGAAGCCGTCGAAATCGGCCTGATCAACAAGTGCGTGCCGCAGAAGGACCTGTTGAAAGAAACCCTGAAATGGTGCGAAACCATGAAGGGCCACAGCGCGCTGACCATCCGCATGACCAAGAAGTCGCTCAATTTCGAATCCGACAACCTGTATTCGTCCTGGCAGCACGGCATGGAACTGCTCGCGCATGTCTGGGGTTCTCCCGAGGCCAACGAGGGCATGGATGCCTTCCTGGCCGGCCGCAAGCCGAACTTCCAGAAATTCCGCCTGCAGGCGAAGAAGGAACTGGAGAAATACACCGACGGCTGCGAGCGCGACCTCAATGCGCCGCCCTCGATGCGCCGCAAGCGCAAGTAAGCGGTAACGGACAGGCGGCGGGCGCAGGCCCGCCGCCTTTTCTTCCGGTTTCACGTTTTCGCTGAAGATCACCGATGCCTTCCAATCCGAAACCCGGCGCCCTCCAGGGCATCCGCGTCCTCGACCTGACCCGCATCCTTGCCGGTCCGCTGTGCACGATGATGCTCGGCGACATGGGCGCCGACGTGATCAAGGTCGAGCCGCCCGGCGCGGGAGACGACACCCGCAGCTGGGGTCCGCCCTTTGCCGAGGGCGAGTCGGCCTATTACCTCGGGGTCAACCGCAACAAGCGCTCGATCACGCTGAACATGGCGGTGAAATCCGGGCAGGAAGTGCTTGCCGGGCTGATCAGGAAATCCGACGTGCTGGTCGAGAACTTCAAGGTCGGCACATTGGAGAAATGGGGTTTCGGCAATGACTGGCTGCAGGAGCACGCCCCGAAGCTTGTGCGCTGCTCGATCACCGGCTACGGCTCGGTCGGCCCCAAGGCCGGACTGCCCGGCTACGACTTCATCCTGCAGGCGGAATCCGGCCTGATGAGCATCACCGGCGAGCCCGGCGGCACGCCGATGAAATACGGCGTCGCAATCGTCGATGTCTGCACTGGCATGCTCGCCTGCAATTCGGTGCTGGCGGCGCTGAATGCGCGGCACTCCACGGGCCGCGGCCAGCATGTCGAGGTCTCGCTGTTCGATTCGGGGCTGGCAATGCTCGCCAACGTCGCCTCGAACCATCTCATTTCCGGGAAAAATGCCAGCCGTTTCGGCAATGGCCATCCCAACATCGTGCCCTACACGGCCTATCCGACGCGGGATGACATGATCGCGGTCGCCGTGGGCAACGACGGGCAGTTCGCCAAGTTCGCCGCGGTGCTGGGTCATGCGGAGTGGGCCACGGATCCGCGTTTCGCCAAAAACCCGGACCGCGTCGGCCACCGCGAGGCGATCGACGCGCTGATCACCGCAGAACTCAAGGGCGAGGGCGCCGAACACTGGATCGAACAGCTCACCGCTGCCGGCATCCCCTGCGGCCGCATCAACAGCGTGGCCCAGGCCCTGGCAGCGCCGCATGCCATTGCGCGGGAGATGGTGACTGCGGTCGATCATCCCACCGCCGGCGCCGTGAAGATGCTGGGCATTCCCTTCCGTTTCAGCGACACGCCGGCGAGCATCCGCAGCGCACCGCCGCTGCTGGGTCAGCACACCGAGGCCGTATTGCGCGAGGAGTTGGGCTTCAGTGACGCCCGCATCTCCGCGCTGCGGCAAGAAAAAGTTATTTAAATCAACGGGTTGAAATTGTGATCATCGGTCTCAGCCATGTTTCGATCGTGGTGCCCGATCTCGCCGCCGCCTTGCGCAGGCTGGAGCAGACATATGGCTTGAGTGGGGGCGCGATCAAGGTCAATGAAGAGCAGGGTGTGCGCATGACCTATGTCGATCTCGGCAACGCCAAGATCGAGCTGATGGAGCCCTCGCGTGCGGATTCGCCGGTGGCGAAATTCCTCGAGCGCAATCCGAAGGGCGGTATCCACCACTTCTGCCTCGGTGTCGAAGATGTCGGGCAAACCACGCAGAAACTCGCTGCCGCCGGCGTGCAGGTGCTCGGCGCGGGCAAGATGCAGCTCAACGTGCATGGTGAACGCATTGCTTTCGTGCACCCGAAGGATTTTCTGGGTGCACTGGTCGAACTTGAGGAAACGGGGACGGATCATGGCTGAACAGAAACAGCAGCAGCGCATTTCTGGCGACAGACTGCAGGCGTTCATCGCATCCGCCTTCGAGGCGGTCGATGTGCCCCGTGATGATGCAAAAACCATCGCCCAGCTGATGGCGCAGGCCGACATCAACGGCTCCGAGGGCCACGGCGTGTTCCGCCTGCCGCAGTACGTCCGCCGCATCAAGGGCAAGGCAATCAATGTCCGGCCGAACATCCGCGTCGAGCGCGAACTGGCCGCCATGGCCCTGGTCCATGGCGACAACGGCATGGGCCACCTGGTGATGAAGTTTGCCGCGGAGAAGGCGATCGAAAAGGCGAAGACCGCCGGTGTGGCCTGGGTCGGCGCGCGCTGGAGCAATCATGCCGGTCCGGCCTCGCTCTACGCGACGATGCCGCTGGCGCACAACATGATCGGCCTCTACATGGCCGTGGGCAGCGCCAACCATCTGCCCCCCTGGGGCGGGCTCGACATGCTGCTGTCGACCAATCCGATCGCGGTCGCGGTTCCGGCGGGCGATGAACCGGCGGTGATCCTCGACATGGCGACCACGGTGGCGGCCTACGGCAAGGTCAAGACCAAGGCCCAGCGCGGCGAGATGATGCCCGAGGGCTGGATGATGGATCGTACCGGCAATCCGCTGACCGATCCGAAGCGTGCGAACGAAGGATTCCTGCTGCCGATCGGCGGCTACAAGGGCTATGGCCTCGCGCTGGTCATCGGCATGCTAGCCGGTAACCTCAATGCCGCGGCGATGGGCAGGGACGTCATCGACTTCAACAATGATGACACCAGCGAAACCAACACCGGGCATGCCATCGTCGCCATCAACATCGAGGCCTTCCAGGACCTGAAGGAATTCAAGTCGGGCATGGACATGCTGATCCGGGACATCCGCAACTCCCAGCGCCTGCCCAATGTCGATCGCATCCGCCTGCCCGGTGACGGCACTCATGTGGCGCGTGCCGACCGCGAGAAAAACGGCGTGCCGATCCCGGAAGCGCTGCTTGCCGCACTGGATCAGCTGGCCGGCGACCTGAAGATCGCGAAACTCCCTCGCTGAGCTCCGCGGTGTGTAAGCGTCTGTAACTGACGCTGTCGCCTCAGCCCGACAGTACTTGAGGTGTGACATATATCACGCTGCGGAGTGCACTTTCCCTGCATGCTGTGGAACATGTCATGGCGCGCGCGTGACAATCAGGGTGATGTTGCGACCTGTGATGGAGCGCGGCACAGGGAAAAAATCCCTACCCTGCTGGTGCTGTGCCTGTCTTTCGCGTCGGTCTCCACTGCGGCGGACACGGCCCCCGATATGCTGGTGAGGATCGCGTTGGAAGAGGTGCTCGGCGCGCTTGCGCGGGGCCTTGACGGACGCCCGCTGCAAACCATGGTCGAGCAGAAAGTGCTGCCGTATTTCGATTTCCGCGCCATGACCCGGCTTGCGCTCGGGTGCCACTGGCGCGATGCGACACCGGAGCAGCAGAAAGCGCTGGAGCAGGCTTTCCGCGGCCTGCTGTTGCGCAGTTGCGACGTGGCGCTGAACGAGGCTGGCCGCGGCGAGCGGCGAGTCGAAGTCCGCCCGCTGGTCCTCAAGCCCGGGGACGATTACGTCACGGTGCATGCGCTGTTGCGCGAGGGCGGGCGTCCACCGTATTGCCGGCGCTGGGCGTGCACGCTATCGACATCACTGCACAGGCCGACCGCCTGATCGACAACGAGATCGCGGCCATGCGCCAGGCCGTGGCCCGAAGCCAGCGCGTCACGCTGTGGCAGATGCTGGCACTGTTTCCGGTCGCTCTGCTGCTCGCTGCCGGCTTTACCATGCTCATCGCTAGGCCGGTCCGCGACATCGATCTTGCGCTGCGATGCATGGGGTGCAGCGATTTTGCATCCCCGGTCGGCGTCAGCGACCCGCGCGACCTGCAGCTGCCGGGGAGGCGCATCGAGTGGCTGCGCCACCGGCTGTCGGAGCTCCAGCAGCAGAAAAACCGGTTCCTGCGCCAAGTTTCACATGAGCTTAAAACCCCGCTTACCGCGCTGCGGGAAGTTTCGGAACTACTGTCCGAGCGCGCGCTTGGACCGCTGACTTCCGGTCAGCAGGAGGTTTTGGCATCCTGCGCGGCAACAGCATTGAGTTGCAGTGCCTGATCGAAGACCTGCTGTCCTTTGGCGCGGCCGAATTTCATCGCGGCGCGCTGCGCCTGGAAACAGTTCAGGTGAGGCGCGTCGTGGCGCGTATGCTGGACGATCGGAACCTCGCGCTGTGGGCGCGGACCCTGCGCATTGCACCCCATATCGAGGACGTCATGCTGCAGGCTGATCCGGAAAAACTGCGGGTCATCCTCGACAACCAGCTTTCGAACGCGTTCAAGTTTTCCCCCCGGCGGCGGCACAGTCGGAATCACCGCGCGCGCCACTGGTGACCATCTTGTCATGGAAGTCAGCGACGGTGGTCCCGGGATCCCTACTGCGGAGCGCGAACGGGTGTTCGATCCCTTTTATCGCGGCCGCAACGCGGACGTAGCGCGGCTGCCCTGATCAGGCATCGGCCTGTCGATCATGCGCGGCTATGGCCAGGGCCACGTTGACATCGCGAAGGAGCTCGATACCGCCCGGGAGGGTGGTGCGCGGTTGCGGCTGACCCTACCGCTTCGCGCCGGAGGGGATGCCTGATGCGCGCGGCAATACCGCTGGCGGCACTGCTGCTCCTGAGTGCCTGCCATGTGCCGCCCGCACAGCAGCCGGCGGCAGCACTGCCACGGCAATCGGCGGACGGCGCGGTCGCCGAGGCATTGGCGCATTCCACCCGGCTGCGGCGCCTGCCTGCACTTGAACTGCAGCATGAGCAGGAGGTGGCGCGGTGTGGCCTGATCAAAGCTGCGGATGACCGGGTGCGGATGCGCCATGAGCTGGCGCTGGCCCTGCCTGGCGCCGGCGCCGCGCCGGAGCGAGGTCCAGGCGGCGGCATTGCAGCACAAACTCGATGCGCTGCTGGCACTGGAACGAAAACTCGCCGTCAGAGATCGCGTGCCGCAATCCAAACGGTGATGCCATGAACACAGCCACGATGATGATGCCCGACCACGCTGGCGCCGGTTTTGCGCGAGCAGCTGAACTGTCGCGCCATGCCGCAGCCGGCCAGCGACCGCCCGTGCTCGTGGTCGATGACGACCCCGGCCTTCCGAGGCTGATGGAATTGCAGCTCGATGCC